>NZ_JBXEJO010000166.1:0-1928 GCF_056837965.1 Bradyrhizobium ferriligni | reverse complement strand
GGTCGCGGTAGGGACACGGATTTCTCCGTGCCCCCCGCCCAGATCCGTACGTGCGGAACTACCGCATACGGCTCCTGCCTTGGGTCATGACGTATACCTTGGGTTGGGATGCGGATGACATGCGCGGACTTTCGGGATGTATCGCCCAATGAATCGTCGGAACCTTTCCCAGGTCATGCGAGAGCGCTGGCTGCGTCGACGAAGCGAGCGCAGCCAGGCCCGGCAGACCTCGGCGCGGAACATGCCGAGCCGCTTCAGGTTCCCCGGGATCGCGTGGTAGTTCAGGTATCCCTGCATCACGCGACGGAGCCAAACGCCGGTCTCACCGATAGGCGCATGGCGGCGTTTCATCAGGTCGTGTCGTATCGCACTCAGCGTCGCCCGCAAGCGAGAGGCGATGGTCACGCGCCGGATTGTGAAGTGCGGGTTTATCCGGGTCACCGCGCAGATGTGCGTGAACCCGAGGAAGTCGAACGTTTCCGGGCGGCGTTGCCCCCGGCGTGCGCGGCGCTCGGCCGCGTACCGTCCAAATTCCAATACCCGCGTCTTCTCCTCATTCAGCGACAGACCGAACTTCGCCATCCGCTCACGCAGTGCGTCGAGAAAGTGCAGGGCCTCGGACTTTGTTTCGAAGCCCATGACACTGTCGTCCGCATAGCGGACGACGATGACATCCCCTCTTGCCGACTTACTTCGCCACTGATGAGTCCAGAGGTCGAAGACGTAGTGCAAGTAAATGTTAGCAAGAAGCGGTGAGATCACTGCTCCTTGCGGAGTACCTACTCGTGCTACGGACTTCAATCCACCTTCGACAACGCCAGCGGTTAACCACTTGCGTATCAGTCGTAAGAGCCGGCGGTCTGCGATCCTGTGCTCGAGGAACTGCATCATCCACCCGTGATCGATCGTATCGAAGAACGAACGGATGTCAGCGTCGAGCACCCAGTTCACTCTTTTCTGATGAATGCCGATCCACAGTGCGTCCAGCGCTTGGTGCTGGCTCCGCCCCTCCCGGAATCCATAGGAAAAGCCGAGAAAGTCCACCTCGTAAATCGCATTCAAGACCGTCGTCACCGCGTGCTGGACGATTTTATCCTCCAGCGCTGCGATTCCGAGCGGTCTCAGTTTGCCATTTATCTTGGGGATATACACTCGGCGAGACGGGAGTGCCCGATAGCGGCCTGACTGGACCGCGTCCCAAAGCACTTCGATTCGCTCGTCGAGTCCTTCCTCGTAGTCACGCCATGTCACTCCGTCGACGCCGGATGCAGCGGAGTGCTTCAGTCCCCTGAAGCTTTCCGTTAGCAATTCGCGCGTCACATGGTGCATCAGCGCTGTGAACCGTGTCTTCCTATTCCGTCTTGCCAGTTCACGTATAACATCCAACCTCGTCGACGCGCTGGTCCGGCTCTGTGTCCGGGGCACGGGAGGATGTTTGCTATTGCCCTTGGCTGCCCGCCTTCCCTCCGGACCTTCCGCGAGCATCGGTGTGGACCCGTCGCTCTTGTTCAGATCGTTCATTGGTACTGTGCAGACATCCGACTTCTCGTCGACGGTGGTGCTGGGCTTACGGCATTCATCCTTCCCCAGCCTGCCCGAAGATTGTTCCCCCTCGGGCGACGACGAGATCTCCCAGTTCCTGTGCGAAGGATTTCCCCGCATGCTCAGGGTCTCCGACCGCGTGGAGCCGTTGGGTGGCTTGCGATAGACGCCGTCCAACGTGTTGCCTTCCGCATTGCATAACTGCGTCGGCGCTCCAGACTTTCGATTTCGCGGCTCAATGGCTGGCCTGCGGTTTCCCCTGTCAACGCTTCGAAGTCGCCCTCACGGACGCCTCCGCATGACTCGGGGTCAGGGTGGGTCGCTACTCCTTTCCTGTATCGAACTTTCATCGACTATCCTTCGCCAGTTTCACTGGCGCACTACGC
>NZ_JBXEJO010000165.1:0-1974 GCF_056837965.1 Bradyrhizobium ferriligni | reverse complement strand
GCTCATATTGTCCGCGCGGCACCGCCTGCAGGCCGCCGCGCACGACTTCCGCAAGGTAGGCGCCGGCATAAAGGATGAAGGCGATCTGGGCGCGCAGCAATTTGTCGATGTTGACGCCGTCCGGCATGAACAGCGGAAACATGACGCTCGCCATGAACAACAGGCTGATCAGCGGCACGCCGCGGATCAGCTCGACATAGAGCACGCAGAGCGAGCGGATCGCCGGCAATTTCGAGCGGCGGCCGAGCGCGACCAGGATTCCGAGCGGGAAGCCGAACGCCAATCCGAAAGTCGCAAGGATCAGCGTCACCGGCAGCCCGCCCCAGCGGTCCTGCGTGACAAAGGACATGCCGAGAAAGCCGCCCCACATCAGGCACCCGATCGCGATCAAGGCCGCGGCCCACAGCAGGAACAGCTCCTTGCGCCAGAAGCTGCGGCGGCTCGAGACCACGAACAGCGCAATGAAGATCACGACCGCGAGCGCCGGCCGCCACTGCTCGTTGAACGGATAGGTGCCGAACAGGATGAAGCGGTACTTCTCGGGGATCACCGCCCAGCAGGCGCCGACGCCGCGCAGCGCGCGGCAGGCGCTGGTGTCGTTGCCGGAGACGATCCAGATCGCGTTGGCGATGCCCCATTGCCAGAGGCCGATGCACGCCTTGGCGAGCACGAACAGCAGCAACAGCGTCATGATGCTCGACGTCACGGACGCGAACAGGTTGGTGCGCAGCCAGGCCACGATCTGGCCGCCGAGCGTGCGCTGCGCGCGGCGCCGGCCGATCGGCAGCGGATCCTGCGGGAGATGTGCGACCGAGCTCATGTCAGCGCTCCACCAGCGCGATCCGCGCGTTGTACCAGTTCATGAACAGGCTGATGCCGAGGCTGATGGTGAGGAACACCATCATGATCAGCGCGATCGACTCGATCGCCTGCCCGGTCTGGTTCAGCGTGGTATTGGCGATCGAGACGATGTCCTGGTAGCCGACCGCGACCGCGAGCGAGGAATTCTTGGTCAGGTTCAGATACTGGCTGGTCATCGGCGGGATGATGACGCGCAGCGCCTGCGGCAGCACGATGTGCTGCAGCACGAAGCTGCGCTTCAGCCCGAGCGCCTTGGCGGCGTCCGACTGGCCGCGCGGCACCGCCTGGATGCCGCTGCGCACGATCTCTGCGATGAACGCCGAAGTATACGTGACGAGCGCGATCAGCAGCGCGAAATATTCCGGCGCCAGGGTCAGCCCGCCGACGAAATTGAAGCCGCGCAGCTCGGGCAGCATGACGCTCCAGCTCGCGCCCAGAAGCCACGACACCAGCGCCGGCAGCGCGATGATGAGGCCGAGCGCGTAGGGCCAGGCCGGCCGCGCCTTGCCATCGAGCATCTGCTGCGCGATCAGGCGGCGCCTGACGATGAGGAAGACGATCACGCCGGCGAGCAGCGCGACGAGCGTCCAGCCATTGGCGTCATGCAGCGGCACCGACGGCAGCACAAGGCCGCGGTTGGACAGATAGACTCCGTCGACCGGCTTCCACGCCTGGCGCGCCGCCGGCAGGCCCTGCATCAGCACGTACCAGAACAAGAGTTGCAGCAGCAGCGGCAGGTCGCGCAGCACCTCGACATAGACGGCGGCGAGCCGCGCCAGCAGCCAGTTCGACGACAGCCGCGCGATGCCGACCAGCGTGCCGATCACGGTCGCCAGCACGATGCCGATGACCGCGACGCGCAGCGTGTTGACGACACCGACGATGAAGGCGCGCAGATAAGTGTTCTTCGGCGTGTAGTCGATCCAGCTGTCGGCGATCGGCATGCCGGCTTCGCGGCCGAGGAAGGCAAAGCCGGTCGAGATGCGGCGCACCGAGAGGTTATGGACCGCGTTCGACCACAGCCAGGCGACGACGGCGACCGCGATGGCGACCACCAGTATCTGCCAGAACAAGCCCGCGACGCGGGGATCGCTGAGCGAAAGCCGCCAGGGC
>NZ_JBXEJO010000164.1:0-2007 GCF_056837965.1 Bradyrhizobium ferriligni | reverse complement strand
CACCCCGACCCTCCCCCGCAAGCGGGAGAGGGAGAAGAACGGCATCACGCCGTCTTCGCCGCCTTCAATCCGAGCCGCTGCTCCACGGCATCGCGCATCACGAATTTCTGGATCTTGCCGGTCACCGTCATCGGGAATTCGTCGACGAACTCGACATAGCGCGGGATCTTGTTGTGGGCGATCTGGCCCTGGCAGAAGGCGCGGACCTCGTCGGCGGTGAGCGTTTCGCCTTGCCTGATCCTGACCCAGGCGCACAGCTCCTCGCCATAGCGCTCGTCGGCGACGCCGAAGATCTGCACGTCCTGGATCTTCGGATGGCGGTAGAGGAATTCCTCGATCTCCCTCGGATAGAGGTTCTCGCCGCCGCGGATCACCATGTCCTTGATGCGGCCGACGATGTTGCAATAGCCTTCGTCGTCGATCACGGCGAGGTCGCCGGTGTGCATCCAGCCATTGGCGTCGAGCACATCGCCGGTCTTTTCCTTCTCGTCCCAATAGCCGAGCATGATGCTGTAGCCGCGGGTGCAGAGCTCGCCGCGTTCGCCGCGCGGCACTATCTTGCCGTCGAGGTCGACGACCTTGACCTCGACATGCGGATGGATGCGGCCGACGGTGGAGACGCGGCGCGCCAGCGGATCGTCGGTCGCGCTCTGGAAGCTCACCGGACTGGTCTCGGTCATGCCGTAGGCGATCGTCACCTCATCCATGTTCATCTCGGTGTTGACGCGCTTCATCACCTCGATCGGGCACGGCGCGCCGGCCATGATGCCGGTGCGCAGCGAGGACAGGTCGAAGCGGGAAAACTCCGGATGATCGAGCTCGGCGATGAACATGGTCGGCACGCCGTACAGCGTCGTGCATTTCTCCTGCGCGACCGTCGTCAGCGTCGCCAGCGGATCAAAGCCTTCGCCGGGATAGACCATGGTGGTGCCGAGCGTGACCGAGGCGAGATTGCCCATCACCATGCCGAAGCAGTGATAGAGCGGCACCGGAATGCAGATGCGGTCCTGCTCGGTCAGGCGCATGGCGCGGCCGGTGAAGTAGCCGTTGTTGAGGATGTTGTGATGGGTCAGCGTCACGCCCTTGGGCGAGCCGGTGGTGCCGCTGGTGAACTGGATGTTGACGGGATCGTCGAATTGCAGGCTCTCGCCGAGCGCCGCAAGCTGCTCGCGATGGCGCTCGCCTCCCATCTGCGATACCGCATCGAGCGGAATGGTGCCCGGCGCCGCCGGTCCGCCGATCTGGATCACGGCGCGCAGTTGCGGCAGCCGCGCCGAGCGCAGATGGCCGGGCTCGGAGCTCGCAAGCTCGGGCAGCAGCGTGTTCAGCATCTCCATATAGGCCGAGGTCTTGAATGCGGTCGCCGTCACGATCGCGGCGCAGCCGACCTTGCCGAGCGCGAATTCCAGCTCGCTGAGGCGATAGGCCGGATTGATGGTGACGAGGATCAGTCCGGCTTTCGCGGCGGCGAATTGCGTCAGCGTCCATTCCGGCCGGTTCAGCGACCAGATGCCGATCCGCTCGCCGCGTTGCAGCCCGAGCGCGAGAAAGCCCGCCGCCAAGGCCTCGACGCGCTCGGCGAATTCGTTCCAAGTCCAGCGCACATGGTGGCTCGGCGAGACCAGCGCCTCGCGCTCGCCCCAGCGCGCCCGTGCGCGGTCGAGGCTGCGGCCGATGGTTTCACCGAGCAGCGGCATATCGGAAATGCCGCAGACATAGCTGTCTGCCTTGCTGTCTCCCTTGGGTGTAGGTGCCAAGCTCGTCCTCCTCGTGGTCGTGTTCGCGTCGCCGCGCTTTTTTGCGCGATCTTAGTCGTTTGGCGCCGATGGGACAGGCCCGACCAATGGCGGGTACGAAAAATCCCTCCCCGTGAGGGGAGGGATTTCCGCGGCCGGCGATGGGAACCTGATTATGATGACGTTAGGCGTGATCGGGGCCCTGAAGTAGCTGTGCTCCCTCTCCCGCTTGCGGGGGAGGTCGCATCGCATCGAAAGATGCGATGCGGGT
>NZ_JBXEJO010000163.1:0-2027 GCF_056837965.1 Bradyrhizobium ferriligni | reverse complement strand
TAGATACGGCGCCCCCCGAGATCTACACTTATGCGATCGTCGGCAGCGTCAGATGTGTATAATAGACAGACCATGCGCGCGTCGATCGTCGGCGGCTTCATGTTCCGGCTCGGTATCGGCGCGCTGCCGTTCCTGCTGCCGCTGTTGATGCAGGTCGGCTTTGGCCTGTCGCCGTTCCAGTCCGGTCTCGTCACCTTTGCGTCGGCGGTCGGCGCCATGGGCATGAAGACGCTGGCGGCGCGCATCATCCGCGCCTTCGGCTTCCGCAACATGATGACCGTCAATGCGGTGGTCAGTTCGGCCTTCCTCGCCGCCTGCGCCCTGTTCACGATCTCGACGCCGCTGATGCTGATCTTCACCATCCTGGTGGTCGGCGGCTTCTTCCGCTCGCTGCAATTCACCGCGATCAACACCGTGGCCTATGCCGAGGTCGAGGCGCCGCAGATGAGCCGGGCCACCACCCTCGTCAGCGTCAACCAGCAGCTCGCGGTGTCCGCCGGCGTCGCGGTCGGCGCGTTCTCGGTTGAGACCACGCTGGCGCTGCATCACCAGACCGAGCTCTCCGCCGACGTGTTCGCGCCGGCCTTCATCGTGGTCTCGCTGATCTCGGCGGCCTCGGCCTGGTTCTTCTGGCAGATGCCGGCTGAGGCCGGCAACGAGATCGCCGGCCGCAAGGCGATCGACATCTCGAGCCGCAAGGGCGCCGAGAAGCGCGCCGCGACCGAAGCCGTCAAGGTCGCCACCGAGGACACCCAGAACGCGCGCGATCAGCGGCTCGGCTAGTCGATCGAACGAGCCGTTCCCGAGGCACGGACACCGCGAGCCGTCGTCAGGTCACGACCAGGCCATCAGGGGTGGCCGGTCATTCCGCCTGGCTGTCCTCGATCCGGACGTTCGATAAGTTCGTATGTGGGAACGTGGGTCGCTTCCAGCCACGATTCCAACGCTGCTCCGCAGACCGTGCAGATCGCATCACCCGTATGCGGCACCAAGAACTTCTCTTCGGTGCGTCTGTACTCGGCGCCGCAATTGCATTGAACAATGGTCGCCATGTCAGAAATATGCGCCCGCGGTATCCAATTTTCCAGTCCGGCACGAAACGGCCCCGGTGCGCGAAACTGACGCTACACCAAGGCCGCCAACCCAGTTGGGGTTTTCTCCCGGTGGGCTTGGGGGGCATTGGCCGGGAGCAACGGAATCGACTCCGGCCGCGCGTCGAGGTTCCAACCGGTCGCGCTGAATTGCCTTCGAGCGCGTGTCGCGACCGGGACCGCGCCTGGCCAGGCTCTCCTGGCGCAAGCGGTCGAGATGTGTTCGATGAATCGCCGCCGTTTCGTCCCGGAAAAAAATCTCCGCGAGAGTCAGAAAGCGAACGGAAGCTACGCCGCCGATCCTGCATAGTCCGGCTCAAGCGGGCACGCGGTGACCCGGCATTCAGCAAAAAGCCATGTGGAAGGAAGCGCTCCAGGTGCGCTTCCCCAGCGTCCGTGCACCGCGAGGCGCGGATTTTCCTTGATCTGGTTTCGCTTGAAAGGATCAGAGCCAGTGAGTGACGTCCATACGAATGAAGTGAGCGATAATCCGAAAGCCGGCGGCTTTGGCCTGCCCCTGTTCGCGTTGCCTCAGGCCTTTCAGGGTATCGCCGAACAAAATGCGAGGCGTGCCCGAGAACAGTTCGAGAAGGTCAAGGAAGCCTCGGAGGAAATCTCTGTCCTGCTCAAGGAGGCATATGCGGTCAACGCGAAGGGCGCCGCGGATTACGCAGCCAAGGTGATCGATATCTCGCATATCAACGCCAGTTCGGCCCTCGCTTTCATATCCGAACTCGCCGGCACCAGGTCGCTGTCGGAAGCCATCCAGCTTTCGGCCGATCACGGCCGCAAGGCTTTCGAAGTGACGACCGCGCAGAACAAGGAGCTCTGGGAGATCGCGAGGAAGGTCGCGACCGAGACCTCCGAGCCGATCAAGAAGAGCTTTGCAACTGTCCCTTATACACATCTGACGCTGCCGACGAACGCATAAGTGTA
>NZ_JBXEJO010000162.1:0-2514 GCF_056837965.1 Bradyrhizobium ferriligni | reverse complement strand
ACCCCAACCCTCCCCCGCAAGCGGGAGAGGGAGTCGCGCAGCCTGCGTTGCGGCTCACCCCCGCAGCGTGCCGCCGGTCTTCTTGGTCACCTCGGCGACGACCTTGGCGGCGACGGCGTCGATCTCCTGGTCGGTCATGGTCTTCTCGCGCGGCTGGATCGTCACCGCGATCGCGATCGACTTCTTGTCGGGATCGATGCCCTTGCCTTCGTAGACGTCGAACACGGTCACATCAGTGATCAGCTTCTTGTCGACATTCTGCGCCGCGCGGACGATGTCGCCCGCCTTGACGCTGCGATCGACGATGAAGGCGAAGTCGCGCGACACCGGCTGGAATGCCGAGAGCTCCAGCACCGGCTTGGCGCGCGTCGCCCGCTGCTTGCCTTGCGGGATGCGCTCGAGGATCACCTCGAACACGATCATCGGGCCGTCGGCGCCGAGCGCCTCGGTCGCGCGCGGATGCAACTCGCCGAAAGTGCCGAGCACATTCTGCGGGCCGATCTGGATGGTTCCGGAGCGCCCCGGATGCAGCCAGGCCGGGCCGCCGGGGACGATCTGCAGCGCCTGCATCGGCGCGCCGGCGGCCGCCAGCACGGCGAAGGCGTCGGCCTTGGCATCCATCGCATCCGCCACAGCCGAGCCGGTCCAGTGCCGTCCGATCCCCTTCGACGAGGCGAAGCCATGGCGCACGCCGGAGGCGGCGACCAGCTGGTCCTCCGGGCGGTCGCCGCGGAACACCTGGCCGACCTCGAACAGCGCCACGTCAGGATAGCCGCGGTTGATGTTGGCCTGAGCCGCCGCGACGAGGCCGGGCAGCAGGCTCGGCCGCATGTCGGAGAGATCGGCCGCGATCGGGTTGGCGAGCACGAGCTCGCTCTGGCCGCCGCCGAACAGTTTTGCCGCGTCATTGGTGATGAACGACCAGGTCACGGCTTCCACCATGCCGCGCACGCCGAGCGCGCGCTTGGCGCGGCGGGTACGCAGCTGCATCGGCGTCAGCACCGGCTTGCGCGGCTCCTCGCCGCGCTCGAACGGCGTCATCGGCACCTTGTCGACGCCGACGATGCGCACGATCTCCTCGACGATGTCGGCCTTGCCGTGCACGTCGGTGCGCCAGGACGGGATCGCGATCTTCACCACGGGGCCGTTGCCGGCCAGCATGAAGCCGAGCCGGGTGAGGATCAGCTTCACCTCGACCAGCGGCACCTCGATGCCGGCAAGGCGCTTGACCTCGCTGAGCGGGAAGTCGATGACGCGATCCTCGCCGAACTGCTTGCCGACCACGACGTTCTCGGACGGCGTGCCGCCGCACAGCTCCAGCACCAGTTTGGTCGCGAGCTCGAGCCCGGGCACCATGAAGGCCGGATCGACGCCACGCTCGAAGCGATAGCGCGCGTCCGAATTGATGCCGAGCTTGCGGCCGGTCTGCGCGATGTTGATCTCGTTCCAGAGCGCCGATTCGATCAGCACGTCGGTAGTGTTGTCGTCGCAGCCCGAGGCCTCGCCGCCCATGATGCCGGCAAGCGATTCGACGCCGTGCTCATCGGCAATCACGCAGATGTTGCTGTCGAGCGTATAGGTGCGGCCGTCGAGCGCGAGCAGCGTCTCGCCATCTCGCGCGCGGCGTACGCTGAGGTTGCCCTGCACCTTCTTGGCGTCGAACACGTGCAGCGGGCGGGCGCGGTCGTAGGTCATGAAGTTGGTGATGTCGACCAGCGCGTTGATCGGGCGCAGCCCGATCGAGGTCAGCCGCTTCTGCAACCATTCCGGCGACGGGCCGTTCTTCACGCCGCGCACCAGCCGCAGCGCGAAGCCCGGACACAGCGTGGCGTCTTCCACCTTCACCTCGACCGGGCAGGGGAATTCGCCCTTGATCGGCCTGATGCCGGGATCCCTGAACTTGCCCATGTCGGCGGCGGATAGATCGCGCGCGATGCCGTGCACGCCGGTGCAGTCCTGCCGGTTCGGCGTCAAGTTGATCTCGATGGTGGGATCGCCGAGCCCGGCCCAGTCGGCATAGCCCTTGCCGAGCGGCGCGTCCGCCGGCAGCTCCATGATGCCGTCGTGGTCTTCCGAGATCTGCAATTCCGCCGCCGAGCACAGCATGCCGCGGCTCTCGACGCCTCTGATAGTGCCGACGCCGAGCGTGATGTTCTTGCCGGGGATGTAGGTGCCGGGCGGCGAGAACACGCTGATCAGCCCGGCTCGCGCATTCGGCGCGCCGCACACCACCTGCACCGGCGCGCCGCCGTCGCCGGTGTCGACCATGCACACGCGCAGCCGGTCCGCATTCGGATGCTGCTCGGCCGAGATCACGCGCGCGATGGTGAACGGCGCGAGCGCCTTCGCCTTGTCCTCGATGCTCTCGACCTCGAGCCCGATCATGGTGAGCTTGTCGGCGAGCTTTTCGAGCGGCTCATCGGTCTCGAGATGTTCCTTCAGCCAGGAGAGGGTGAACTTCATGACGATGATTTCTCTTGTCCCCTCTCCCGCTCGCGGGGGAGGGTTAGGGTC
>NZ_JBXEJO010000161.1:0-2656 GCF_056837965.1 Bradyrhizobium ferriligni | reverse complement strand
GGGTTAGGGTGGGGGCTCTCTCCGCGATGGGACTCGTGGAAAGAGCCCCCACCCGGATCGCATCTGACGATGCGATCCGGCCTCCCCCGCAAGCGGGAGAGGCGAAGCGAGCTCGCGGATCGATCCAGTACAGGTCTCTCAACAGATGTAAGCGGGGAGAGAGCCCCAACCCTTTAAGAGCGAGCTTCGCTCGTCTCGCCCCCGCAAGAGCGGGGCGAGGGAGAAGAGAGACCCTCAATCCTTCAGGAACTCGCCCGCCTTGTACAGCGCGCGGAACGGCAAGCCGGCTTCGGCAAACGTCTCGGTCGCGCCTTCCTCGCGGTCGACCATGGTGAAGACCAGCGCGATCTCGCCGCCGGCCTCGCGCACGGCTTCCACCGCCTTCAGCGCCGAGCCGCCTGTCGTGGTGACGTCCTCGACGATGACGATGCGCTTGCCCGCAAGGCTCTCGCCCTTGGCAAGCCCTTCGACGGAAAGCTTCGCGCCATGCTCCTTCGGCTTCTTGCGCACGAAGAACGCCGCGATCGGGTGTCCCTTCAGCCAGGACAGCTGCGCGATCGCACCGGCGAGCGGCACCGCGCCCATTTCGAGCCCGCCGACGAAATCGAGCTTGTCGTCCTTCAGCGCTTCATAGGTGAGCTCGGCAAGCAGCGCCGCGCCCTCGGGATCGAGCATCGTCGGCTTCAGGTTGAAATAGAAGTCGCTCTTGCGGCCCGACGCCAGCGTGATCTCGCCGCGGCCGAACGAACGCTTGCGGATGATCTCGGCGAGGCGGGCGCGGGAGGCTGATTTGGACAAAGACTTTTTCCCTTGAGGGTTTGAGGCGGGCGGCAATCTATCCACGCTTACCGGCACATTCCAGCGCGGAAATTCCGCCGTCAACAGTGCCCAAGCCGCGATTTCCGCGGGCGTGCTTTCCGGAAAGCGCGGTTGTGCGGCCGTTCCGTTCCCCGTAAGCAGGCGCCAAAGACTCGGCCAAACACTTGCCCAAACACTTGCACGGGAAGCGGAAATGACCATCGAGCTGCACACCTGGAACACCCCCAACGGCCGCAAGATCTCGGTGGCGCTGGAGGAAATGGGGCTGCCCTACAAGGTGATCCCGGTGAACATCAGCAAGGGCGAACAGATGGCGCCCGCCTTCCTCGCGATCAGCCCGAACAACAAGATCCCGGCGATCGTCGATCCGGATGGGCCGGGCGGCAAACCGGTCAGCATCTTCGAGTCCGGCGCGATCCTGCTCTATCTCGGCGAGAAGACCGGCAAGTTCCTGCCGAAGCCGCTGGCGGAGCGGATCCCGGTCTATGAGTGGCTGATGTGGCAGATGGGCGGCTTCGGTCCGATGCCGGGCCAGGTGCACCATTTCATCGCGCTGGAGAACGAGCAGGACCGCGCCTACGGCCTGAAGCGCTACATGGCCGAGACGCGGCGGCTCTACGGCGTGCTGGATCGCCGGCTTGATGGCCGCGAATTCGTCGCCGGCGATCTGTCGGTCGCCGATTTCGCCATCCTCGGCTGGGCCTGGCGCCATCCGCGCCACAAGGTCGATCTGGCCGACTTCCCCAACGTCAAGCGCTGGTACGAGACGCTGATGGCCCGCCCGGCGACGAAGCGGGGAATGGACGCGAAGCTGGATTGAGGGTTGCTGAACCGTAGGATGGGTAGAGCGAAGCGAAACCCATCGCTTCGAATTCGCGGCGGCCATGATGGGTTTCGCTGCGCTCTACCCATCCTACGCGCTTACTTCCCTTCTCCCCTGGTGGGAGAAGGTGGCGCGAAGCGCCGGATGAGGGGTTGGCCCCGCGGACGGACCCGTGGAAACAACCCTTCACCCGGCTTCGATGCGAAGCATCGAAGCCACCCTCTCCCACAAGGGGAGAGGGTAGTCGCTAGGCCCGCCGCGCCTCGAGCGCCATCTTCATCGCCAGTCCCGCCAGCACGGTGCCCATCAGCCAGCGCTGCACCAGCAGCCAGGTCGGGCGGGTGCCGAGGAACACCGCGATCGAACCGGCGGCGAGGGCGATCATCGCGTTGACGCTGACGCTGATCACGATCTGGATCGAGCCGAGCGCGAGCGACTGCGTCAGCACGCTGCCGCCGGCGGGATCGATGAACTGCGGCAGCAGCGCCAGATAAAGCATCGCGATCTTCGGGTTCAGCAGATTGGTGACGAAGCCCATCGCGAACAATTTGCGCGGGCCGTCGACCTTCAGCGCCTTGACCTGGAACGGCGACCGGCCGCCAGGCTTCAATGCCTGCCACGCCAGCCAGAGCAGATAGCCCGCGCCGGCAAAGCGCAGCGCGTCATAGGCGTAGGGAATCGCAAACAGCAACGCGGTGATGCCGAACGCCGCGCACAGCATGTAGAACACGAAGCCGAGCGCCACGCCGCCGAGCGAGACGATGCCGGCCGCCGGCCCCTGCGTGATCGAGCGCGAGATCAGATAGATCATGTTCGGCCCCGGCGTCAGCACCATGCCGAGGCAGATGAGCGCAAAGCCGAGCAAAGCGGATGTGTGGGGCATGACGGGTCTCGCGAGGGGATGCACGCACTTCTAGCGTCTCGTCCGCGGCGCGGCCATCTCGGAATTGCTCTCGGAGCAATGTCGCGGCGGCAGTGGCGCAAGGGCTCCCTCTCCCGCTTGCGGGGGAGGGC
>NZ_JBXEJO010000160.1:0-2681 GCF_056837965.1 Bradyrhizobium ferriligni | reverse complement strand
GCCGGGAACAGCGTGCTCTGCCCGCGACCCAACCCTTCAACAAAGCGCTTCATCAGATGCCCCGCAAAGTTGGGGAATCTTATCGCGCGAATCACTTCAAACAGAGCGTTTTCACACAGCCTGGGCCAAATGCGGACATGGCCAGCTCAATCGATCGCCTCGTCGGCGCGCGGGCAACGACATCGCGAAACGGCAATGGGCGCGATTGAGCAATTAGTATTGATCCAGATCAAGACCGCTGCCACCGGCCGGCCACTACGCTGTCGGCTAGGAAGTGCCGCCCAACACGTACCGAAGGATGTTGGACTCAGGAATGAGCATTTTTTGTTTAAGTTCATGAGCGCAATCTTCGGTACCAAGGCGGAGGCGGCCTCGCCGAGCGTTACCGAAACGTGGGAGCGATCATGAGTGCACCGTCTCCCCGGTAATGAAGCCGCAAATCACGAGTACAGTCGGCTACTTCCCACAGGAGCCTTTCAAGAAGGACACAACTCATGTCGAACTATGATCGAAATGCAGCTGCGCCGGGCTTCCCCGCAAACGGCGCCATAGCGATAGACGTCGGCCTTCGCGCTTTTATGCTGCGCGTATATAATTACATGGCCGCCGGCGTTGGCTTGACCGGCGCTGCAGCGTTTTTGACCTATCAGTTCACCGGCCCTGAATTGCTTCAAAGTCCGCTGATGTGGGTGCTAATGCTGGCGCCACTGGGACTGGTGTTCTTTATCAGTGCACGAATCAACACGCTGTCGGTGGAAGCTGCGCGAGGATTGTTTTTCCTCTATGCGGCCCTGGTCGGGATTTCATTGTCGACCATCTTCCACATTTACACACAGTCCTCGATCACCAGAGTGTTCTTCATCTCAGCGGCTGCCTTCGGCGCGCTCAGTATCTGGGGCTACAGTACCCAGCGAAGCTTGTCTGGATTTGGAACGTTCCTGCTTATGGGCTTGATCGGCATCATTATCGCTAGCCTGGTCAATCTGTTTCTGAGATCGAGCGGGCTCGATTGGACGATTTCCATTATCGGAGTCGGCGTCTTTGCGGGGCTCACGGCCTACGATACCCAGCGGATCAAGGGGATGTACGACGGCGGCGATGACACCACTTCGGCCGGCCGCAAGGCAGTGTTGGGTGCGCTGTCGCTCTACCTCAACTTCATCAACCTGTTCATGATGATGCTGCGCCTGATGGGCGGCCGACGCTAGACTATGACGTCATTCTCGACTGCGATCCGCTCGCCGCTGCGCGATGAGGCACGACGATTGAATAACAAGGGCGCTTTGGCGTGGGAATGTCTGCTGAGGGTCAACTCCGAAGTCGGAACGCGCAACCGTAACGTCCGCTTCACCTCCGACACCTGACTTTCGATAGCCTGCGCGGCACTTCCGAAAAGGGCTGTGACCCGGGCGCCTACATTGATCCAGATCAACGGGCGGGGGCCGGCTACTATAGAGTTGCTGCGCTGAGATCGTTAGATACTCCCAACCCTGCCCGACATCGAGTGCTCGACGTATCATTGCTGCGCAAGCTGAAGGGATATTGAAATGATCACAGTTCCGGAACTGGTATCGCAAGCCTTGGGGTCGTTTCTAACGGCGGAAACGAAGGACCGGTTTGGCGCTTCACATGCCGGTTTGACTGAGCTGCTTCCGTTTGCGGCGAAGCTCACGTTGGAGTGCATCGGTAACAGCGACGCCCTGTACCACAACATTGAGCATACATTGCTCGTTACCCTTGCCGGACACGACATCTTAACCGGACGTGCGCTGTTGCGGCCGACGACAGCAAACGATTATGCGAATTTCATTCTGGCGTGCCTCACCCATGACATCGGGTACGTTCGCGGCATTGTTCAAGGAGATGAAGACGAGTCCTTTATCGCAGATGTAAATGGCGGCACCATTCGTCTGCCTCGAGGATCGTCCGATGCCGCGCTTGCTCCGTATCACGTGGACCGTTCGAAATTGTTCGTGCTCGAGCGCCTGGACTCGGAAGAGCTGGATGCGAACCGCGTGGCCCAGGCAATCGAATATACCCGCTTTCCTTATACGCTATCCTCGAACGACAGTCTGATAGAAGAAGAGGGGTTGCTGCTGCGGGCCGCCGATCTTATCGGGCAGCTCGGCGATCCCCACTATCTGAGGAAGTCGAACGCGCTGTTCTACGAATTTGAAGAGGTCGGGCTCAACAAAACGCTGGGCTACGCGACGCCGGCAGACATCGTTTATAAGTATCCCCAATTTTACTGGAAGACCGTTGCTCCCCAAATTCAAACGGCGATACGCTATCTCAATGTCACTTCTCGCGGCCGTCGATGGATAGCAACTCTCTATGGTAACGTGTTTCGGGCGGAGCGTGAGATGAATCTGTCGGGACCGCAGCCGTAATAGACGCCGTCTCGTGGCTGAACATGGTGACAGTGCCGACCACGAGCGCAGGTGGTTTGCCAGAATCCACCAATGGGTCAGGTTCGGGTCATAAGCCGCCGACGACTACCGAACTGGGCAACTTCCGCTTTATGACGGGAAGCCGACGGTTATGAGTACACGCCCTAGCACTACTTTGGCAGATTGTTGATTTTGTCGCGTTTTATAGGATTCCCGAATCGATTTTTCAATGATTCATGGATGGTCGGCTCTTGGAGGGCTGACCATGCGGGGATGGGAAGACGAACTCGA
>NZ_JBXEJO010000159.1:0-3061 GCF_056837965.1 Bradyrhizobium ferriligni | reverse complement strand
GATCGTGATTGCGGAGGGGGCGGGATTCACTGGATGGTGATTTAAGGTTCGCAAGATTTCGCGGATATGAAAGCAAGGGCGGCTGTTGCCCCTAAATTACCTGGCGGCGCGTGCGACGACGTGCGCTGATCGCATGACTCGGGCGCGTTGGCGCTGCGAGGATGCGGGCGTGTGTTTCTCCCCTCGGCTGTCTGATAATCGAATCAGGATGGCGCCTCATCTCCGGTGTCGTCCCTGCGAAAGCAGGGACCCATAACCACCGCTTTGCATGTGGGAGTTCGCTGGGGCCACAGAGTCGCGCAGCAATTTCACCCTGGGGTTATGGGTCCCGGGTCGCGCTTCGCTTGCCCGGGACGACGTGGGGAGGGAGTGGGGCGCTTACTCCGCCGCCGCTTCCGCGCTCGGCTCGCCCTTCCAGCTGAGGATCTCCGCGGCGAGGATGGGATGATTGAATCCCTTCAGCACGAGGTCGTCGATGGCGCGGCCTTCGACGTAAGGCTCGACCATGCCGTAGACGCGGCGGCTCACCACGATCTGGCCGGCCTTGGCCTCGCCGCACAGGCGGGAGGCGAGATTGGTGACGCTGCCGATCGCGGCATATTCCAGCCGCTGCTCGAAGCCGACCTGGCCGAGCGTGGCATAGCCGAGCGCGATGCCGATGCCGAAGCCGAGGCTGTGCCCGCGGTTGCGCCACTTCTCGGTCAGCGGGCCGACCGTGTCGCGCATCTCCACCGCCATCTTCACCGCGCGCGCGGTGTGGTCGGCGAGCTGGATCGGCGCGTTGAACAGGATCATCACGCCGTCGCCGGCATATTTGTCGAGCGTGCCTTCGTATTTGAAGATCAGCTTGCCGAGCGCGGCGTGATATTCGCGCAGCACGTTCATCGCCTCTTCCGGCTCGGTCGCCTCGGTGAAGGCGGTGAAGCCGCGCAGGTCGCAGAACACGACGGTGACCTCGCGGCGGTGGCTGTCGAGCAGGCCCTCGGGATTGTCGGACGAGGCGATCAGCTGCGCCACCTGCGGCGCCAGGAAGCGCTCGAGCCGGCGGACGCGCTCGAGCTCGCCGAGCTGGGTCTCGACCCGCCGCTCCAGCGACTTGTTCCAGTCCTTCAGCGCTTCGGTCTGCTCGCGCAGCTTGTCGGCCTGCTCGCGCACGGTGGCGTTGGCCTTTTCCAGCGCGTGGCTCTTCTGGTCGACCTCGGTGAACAGCCGCGCGTTGCGCATCGCCAGCACCGCCTGGTGCGCGAACGTCTTCATCAGGCCGATCAGGCTCGGTGGGAGATCGCCGGCCGCCTTGCGCAGCACCACCAGCGCGCCGAGCACGCCCTGCTGGTCGACCAGCGGCACCACAAGCACCGAGTGGAAGCCGGCGCCGACCACGACATCGTGCAGCGGATGATCGGGCGGATAATCGGGACTTGCCGCGAGATCGGGAAACGCCAGCGGCTCGCCGTTCGCGGCGGCCTCGCCGAGCGGGCTGTTCGCCGCATCGATCGCGCGGTGATGGCCGTCGGCCGCAGCGGCGATGCCGATCGATTGCGTCAGGTTGAACGTGCGCTGTGCGGCGTCATAGCCATAGATCAGCACGGCGTCGGCATGGGTGATCTCGAGCGCGCGGGCGCCGACCGTCGGCAGCACGGCGGCAAGATCGAGCGAGGACGCCACCGCGCGGCCGACCTCCTCCAAGACCTTCAGCTCGTTGATCGATTGCGCGAGGTCGCGGGTGCGCTCCTTCACCTTGGCCTCGAGGTCGGAATAGGTCTCGGCAAGCTGGGTGGCCATGCTGTTGAACTGGCCGGCGAGCTCCTCCAGCTCATCTGAAGTCTTCACCTCGATGCGATGGTCGAAGTCGCCGGCCCCCAACCGCCGCGCGCCGGTGCGCAGCGCGGTGATCGGCTCCAGCATGCGCCGCGCCAGGATCGTGCCGGCAATGATCGCGACCACGAGGCCGAGCGCGATCAGGAGCGCAATGCGCACCAGCTGGTCGCGGATCGGCGACAGCGCCTGCGCGGTCGGCTGCTCATAGAACACGTGCCAGCCGAGGTTCGGCGCGGCCGTTGCTGTCGTCAGCACCGCGTTGCCGTCGACATCCTTGCCGGAGGCGATCGGCCTGCCGCTCGGCGACAGCACCGCGGCGACCTGCGGCAGCGCGGCGAGGTCCTTGCCGACCTCCGGCCCCTTCGACGAGCTCGCCAGCACGCGGCCCTTGCCGTCGACGACATAGGCATGAGCGAGCCGGCCGACCTGGGAATCGCCGAAATAGTCATTGAGGAAGCGCAGGTCGATCTCGGCCATGGTGACGCCGGCATTGAAGCCGGAATGCTGCTCGCCGATCGACATGAACGGCCGCCCGTCGCGAAAATACGCCGGCGCATAGGCGGTGCCGCGGGCGATGGTCTCGATGAATCTGACATCGCGGGAGAAGTCGGCGTTGGAGTTGACGGTGGTGGTCTGGCGCGACAGCCGCAGCAGCTCGCGGCCCTGGCCGCTGATCAAGGTGAGCTGGCTCACCGCCGGCACCTGGCCGAGCAGCTGGGCGTAGTCGGCGCGGCGCAGCTCGATCGTGTTGGAGGAGGCGCGGGTCACCCAGGAGATCTGGCGCTCGAGGTCGGAGATCGCCTGCTCGATGCGCTTGGCGGTGGCGTCCGCCTTCTCGCTCATCGCGTCGGTCAGCGTGCCCTTGATGCCGCGGTAGCTGATCCAGGTCTCGAGCGCGCCGTTGACCGCGAGCACGAACACGACGAGGCCGACCAGCGCGAGGACATATTTGGCGAACAGGCCGCCGCGCAGGAACCAGTTCTTGCCCTTGTCCGTAGCCGCGTTCATCCAGCCTCGTCCGCCCCCTCGCATCAATCGGGTGCGCCGCATGATCCGCCGCTGTTTAGCACGGATCGGCGAGGCGGGGCGGCCGCTCGGGCCGCATGGTTATCCCTTCATATCGGCGGGGGATGTCCGGGAATATCAGCGATTGAACAGCTGACGCAGCACGTCCTTCATCGCCGGACTGTCGTGCTGCTGTCTCTTTTACACATCTGACGCCGCCGACGATCGCATAAGTTGA
>NZ_JBXEJO010000158.1:0-3376 GCF_056837965.1 Bradyrhizobium ferriligni | reverse complement strand
GGTTTGAGCGCCGCCTTGATCGCCTCCGGATCGGTCACGACCGTCGTCTGAAGCGCCACCGCGCCGGTGTCGTCGACCACGCAAATCGCGCTCTCGTCCATCCCGACATCCAGTCCACAGAACCATTGCATCGCACGCCTCCCGCGTTGCTGAGGCGGTGCAGTGTGCGGGTTATTCGGCGCGCGAGCCACGCGATCAGCCGCAAGTTCGGGCGCAGACCGATTACGGGCGGCAATACGCCCTACCTTGCAATACGCCCTACCTTGCTCCGTCCTCAGGTCTTGTTGGCCTGGCTTTGCTCAAATTGCAAACTCGATCCGCCGCATATTCGTTCGGAGCGACATGAAACAGAGGCCTATCGCTCAACAAATGCGTGGCGACTCGAGCTCTGAGAGCACGCGTGGACAGATCGTTCCTGATCGTGGGACCGGCGAAATACCACGCCTCGAAATCGAAAATCGGGCCCGATCCGACGCAAAATTCCACGCGCTTAACACAAAAATAGTACGCCAATCTCGCTTCGATCGACCGCATTTTGGCGTGCGGCGAAGCCCCTTTTTTCCAAACAAAATGTCCTTCCACTCCCTCCCAAAGCGGCGCATCAAACGCAAAAAAAGAGCCCCGCCTCCGAGGAGGCGGGGCCGATGGTCCGGACCGATCAGTCGCCGCTGCGGCGCGACCAGATGAGGGTGAATCCTTCCTCGCCTTCGACCTTGACCAGCGAGGCGTAGATCGGGGCCGGGAAGCTCGGATCGTCGAGCTTGACCGAGAGATATTCGCGCTCGCTGTCGCGGGCGGTCTTCTTCCAGGCGGCGCCGAACTCGGTGGATCCTGCAAAGATGCGGTAGTCGGGAGCCTTGTCGTTGTCCTTCTCGGATGCGACGAGCTTGGCCTTGATGTTGAGCGTCAGCGTCTTGATCGAGCCGGTGTAGCCGGTATCGGAAGCGGTGAACGTGCCGATGGTCGCCATGGTGATCTCCGTCTGTTTTGCTCGGGCCGCGTCCATCGCAGCCTCGATGGCGATCTTTGGCCCGGGGAGCGATCGGCCCGCAGCCTTAAGGCCCGCAGCGCCAGCGGAGGACGGCGATAAGCCTGCTTTTTTGTCTTATCGCGAGGAATGCCGCCGCTTGGCGGCAGGGGAAAAAAGCAGGCGTGAGCTGTTGCGGGAAGGCGATCGAGGCGCTTGCCGGCCTCCGGGCTTGATCAGCCCAATCGTGACTGCGTTGGACGTGAGCCCACAACGGAACTGACGGAGATTGTCGTGGCGACGGCCCTCTCCACAGCACCCGACGACGGCTGGATCGGTCGAAGCGAAGCCGATGGCCGCACATCAATCGCAGAGAGGACGCGGCCGGATCAACGCAAGGGAACCACCTGCATTTGCGCACAAGCAACAGGTCGCACCGCCAGAATTCCCCGCCCGAATGCGTTCTCGACAGCCGCAGTCAAGACACGATCCGGGCTTCCCGGCACTGGTCCCTGCCTAGCTGGTGAAAGTCGAATGAGGCCCGATACAGCCACCCTGGCTGCCGCAAGCGGCGGTGATCGGCCGGATCGTCGACCCCAATCGGAAGGAGCCTTTGCGTGAGGAATCGCCGCTTTGCATTTACTGAAATCGGCCGCGCACCATCTGGTGCGCGGCCGCAATTTTTGAGGCTGCCGGGGCCGCCCACGCGGCCCCGGCGCTAGTCTCACTCCGCTGCTTGTGAATGCGGTTCGCTGCCCTGCGCCTCGTTTTGGAGATCGGTTGCCCCCTGCGGAGAGGCCGTCCGTAGCAGCGACGGCAGCCAGCCGGTCGCCGTCAACAGCTGCTCCGCGGCCTGTGCCATGTCGGCCTTCTTCATATCCGACATCCGCTCGGCCGCCTCCTCGCCGACGCCTTCGCGGACCGCCGCCAGAATGCCCGCCTTGGTGACCCGGCCGAGATAACTGCGCATCGTCGGGCGCCAGTAGGCGCTCATGTCGAGGGCCACGGCCTCCGCCAGACGGCGGGCCGCCGCTAGCGCCCGCGGCCTCCGGTCAAGCGGCAATTTGACCGCATTGACCGTCAGGGAGACGCAATGCGCGAACAACGCCATGCGGCTGTCGTGGTCGAGTTCGGCCACGAATTCCCACAGTCCTGCGACGTCTCTGGGTATCTGCCTTGCCCAATTGGCGTGGCGATCCGACCACGCCTTGCCGGCCGGCGTGTCCTCGATCCCGTCCGCATGCGCGGCCAAATCGCACCTCACCGGCTGGATGCCGACCACATGCGCGGCCGCGCCCAGATAGAAGATTTGGGCGGCGAGCGCATGGGTAAGCGCCACGATGGCGACGTCGGGCTGCTCACTCAAATTGAGCCGCAGTCCCAAGGTTCGGTGCGCGGACAAGTCGCGAACGAGAGTGTCAGACAGCTTCTGGTCCCCGTCGTCCTCGCCGGTGGCGCCCTCGTCGTCCTCGCCATCCGGCGTGACGTCCTCGCCTCCCAAGTCCTCCTCATCCCGCGCCTCGGCGGCGCTTTCCGACCCGGTTTCTGCGCCGGGTTTCTCGTCTCCGGGGCGGATGAAGCCCCGCTCGACCCGCACCGTGCCATCGTGATTGAGCACCACGAAGGCGCCGCCGCGCGCGACGTCGTCGAGATCGTAGGCCTGCCGCTTTGCCTCCAGCCGCTCGATTTCGGCCTCAAGCTCGCCGAACCGCGCGTCGACGTCGTCGGGCAGTTCCTCGGCCGTCTGATGCTGCTCGGTCAGCCGGTCGAACTCGGTCTGGACCGCCTGAAGCGCGGCCTGATCTTCGGCCGAAAGCTCGACCGGATGCGGGTA
Source organism: Bradyrhizobium ferriligni (assembly GCF_056837965.1). NCBI lineage: Bacteria > Pseudomonadati > Pseudomonadota > Alphaproteobacteria > Hyphomicrobiales > Nitrobacteraceae > Bradyrhizobium > Bradyrhizobium ferriligni. The sequence continues at coordinate 575 of NZ_JBXEJO010000158.1, read as the reverse complement.
GACGCGGCGCATGCCATGGGCATGCGGGAAGTCGAGATGAGCTTCCGTCCATCGCCACCCTTCGGCTGCCCGCAGGCTGTCGGCCTCCCTGCCAAGCCTTGCCGTCATCAGCAAATCGAGCAGTGAGACGTCTTCCAGATAGCCGCCGCGATCCTCGGTGAAGAGGTCGCGCAGCACCGTGCCGCCCGCCTCCGTATAGGCCTCGATCCCGACAAAGCGCGCCCGACGATCCGTTGCGGCGACATGGGTTTCCGTGAGCAGGCGGCGGATGGTGCTGGCATCCGGGTCGAACGGCAAACGCTCATAGACGGCTTCCTGCCGGGCATGATCATTCGTGATGGCAAACGCCATCAGTTGCTCAAGCGTCAGATCGCCGTCACGATAGAGCTGCATCAGCCTAGGCGAAACCGCGCCCAGCCGCAGGCGCTGCCGCACCACATGCGCCGTCACGCCGAAGCGGGCCGCGATCTCCTCCGCACCGAGGCCGCGCTCGTCCGCGAGCTTCCTGAACGCTTCAAATTGGTCGGCGGGATGCATGTTTTCCCGGGTGACATTCTCGTCCAGGCTGATCTCGT
>NZ_JBXEJO010000157.1:0-3623 GCF_056837965.1 Bradyrhizobium ferriligni | reverse complement strand
GGGTGGGGTGAGGGGCTCTATCGTCGTAACAGGTGAGAGGAGGGTATGCGGAGGCTCCCCCTCACCCGGATTGCTTCGCAATCCGACCTCTCCCCGCAGGCGGGGCAAGGTAACTTCGGTCACTTGAACGGAATCGCGTACATCAGCCCGCCCTTGTTCCAGGTGGCGTTGAGGCCGCGCTCGAGCTTCAGCGGGCTTGCCTTGCCGACATTGCGCTCGAAGATCTCGCCGTAATTGCCGCCGGATTTGATGGCGGCGACCAGCCATTTGTTGTCGAGGCCGAGGCGCGAGCCGAGATCGCCCGACGCGCCGAGCAGGCGCCGGATCGCCGGGACCTGCGATTTCGCCATCTCGTCGGCATTGGCCTGGGTAACGCCGAGCTCCTCGGCCTCGATCAGGCCGTAATGCAGCCAGGTGATGATGTCGCTCCAGACTTCATCGCCGTTGCGGGTGAACGGGCCGAGCGGCTCCTTGCTGATGGTCTGCGGCAGCACGACATAGTCATCGGCCTTCGGGGCTGCGGTCGCGACCGCGCCTGCGAGCGCGGAAGCATCCTGGGTCATGGCATCGCAGCGGCCGCCGAAGAAGGTCTGGTACATGGTGTCGACGCGGTCGAACACCAGCGGCTTCCAGTCGATGCCGTTGGCGCGGCCGTAGTCGCCGAGCGTCACTTCATGCGTGGTGCCCTGGGCGACGCACACGGTGGCGCCCTTGAGGTCCTTCAGCTCCTTCACGCCGAGGTCCTTCTTCACGACAAAGCCCTGACCGTCGTAGAAATTGACCGGTCCCTGCCGCAGCCCGAGCGTGGTGCCGCGCAGAAAGGTCTGCGTCGAGTTGCGATAGAGCACGTCGATCTCGCCCGACTGCAGCGCGGTGAAGCGGTTCTGCGCGGTCAGCGCGACGTAGCGCACCTTGGCGGGATCGCCGAGCACGCCGGCGGCAAGCGCACGGCAATAGTCGACGTCGAGGCCCTTGAAGTTGCCTTGCGAGTCCGGCGCAGAGAAACCGGCAAAGCCGGTCGAGACGCCGCACACCAGCGTGCCGCGCTGCTTGACGGTGTCGAGCGTCGCCGCGCTCGCGCCCGCGATGCCTGCGGCGAGAACGGTTAGAGTGATGATACCCCTCAGCATGTTTTCCTCCTCCTCCTAACGTTTGAGCATGACCCCTGCGCAAACGCTTCGCGTTTGTCGCGGGAAAACCGGTGCCCGTTTTTCCGGATCATGCTCCGTGACCAACATCCTTCAACGCGCTGTCGACCGCAGCGCCTAGCCGTTCGACGATCATGTCGATGTCGCCGGAAGTCGCGATATAGGGCGGGGCGAGCAGCACGTGATCGCCGCGCTGGCCGTCGGCGGTGCCGCCCGACGGATAGCAGCCGAGCCCGCCGGCGAAGGCCGCGGACTTGATCCGCTGATGCAGCTTCAGCTTGGGATCGAACGGCTGCCGCGTGGCACGGTCGGCGACCAGCTCGATACCCCAGAACAGGCCGCGGCCTCTGATGTCGCCGACATGGCGGTGATTGCCGAACCGTTCGGTGAGCCGCTGCTCGAGCTGGCGGCCGCGCTCCTTGACCTGGTCGAGCAGCTTCTCCTCAGCGATCACCTTCTGCACCTCGAGCGCGGCGGCGCAGGCGAGCGGATGCGCGAGATAAGTGTGGCCGTGCTGGAACGCGCCGGAGCCATTGCGCACCGTGTCGACGATCGTGCCGCTGGCAAGCATCGCGCCGATCGGCTGATAGCCGCCGCCGAGGCCCTTGGCGACCGCCTGGATGTCGGGCGAGATGCCTTCCTGCTCCCAGGCGTGCAGCGTGCCGGTGCGGCCCATGCCGCACATCACCTCGTCGAGGATCAACAGCGCGCCGTGGCGGTTGCAGATCTCGCGCACCGCCTTGAAGTAACCCTCCGGCGCCGGCACGCAGCCGGCGGTAGCGCCGACCACGGGCTCGGCGATGAACGCCGCGACCGTATCGGGGCCGAGCCGCTGGAATTCGGCTTCGAGTTCGGCGGCCAGGCGCGCCACGAACGCCGCCTCCGATTCATCGTCGCGCTTCTCGTGATAGGCGAAGGCCGCCGTGACATGGCTGAACGAGGGCGACAGCAGCGGCGCGTAGGGCTCGCGGCGCCAGGCATTGCCGCCGGCCGACAGCGCGCCGAGCGTGTTGCCGTGATAGCTCTGGCGGCGCGCGATGAAGCGCGCGCGCTTCGGCTCGCCGCGCTCGATGAAATATTGCCGCGCCAGCTTGATCGAGGCCTCGATCGCTTCCGACCCGCCGCTGACGAAATAGACATAGCCGAGGCCGCCGGGTTCGTGGCCGACCAGCCGCTCGGCGAGCTCTTCCGCAGGCTCGGAGGAGAAGAAGCCGGTATGCGCATAGGCAATCTTCGAAGCCTGCTTGGCGATCGCGGCCAGGATGCGCGGATGCTGATGGCCGAGGCACGACACCGCGGCGCCACCGGAGGAGTCCAGAATGCGGTGACCATCCTCCGCGATCAGCCAGACGCCGTCACCGCCGACCGCCTTCGGCGGAGTTTCGCGCAGGCTGCGATGCATCACGCGGCTCTTGTGGGCGGCCATGATACTCATCCTTTCTCGACAAAATATTGCGACATCTCGGCAAGCCGGCCCTCGGTCTCCTCCAGCTTGCGCTTTGCCCCGGCGCCGCCCAGCGTGAAAGCGACGGCCGCAAGCGACTGGGCGACTGCGATCGCGCCGGTGAGGCTCGGGAAGAAGCCGGGGGAGGAGGCGGCCTCGAACAGCAGCAGATGATCGGCGCCCTCGGCCATCGGAGCTGTGATGGTGTCGGCGATCGCAATCAGCGCGGCGCGCGCCTGATGCGCCGCGCGCGCCGTCTCGACGCTGACCAGGGTGTAGGGCGCAAAGCCGATCACGACCAGGGCGTCGCCTGAGCGGAAGGCGCCGTGGTCGAGATCGAACGGGCCGGAGCCGCCGACCAATTGCACGGCATCGGGGCGGAACAGGCGAAGCTGATAGGTCAAGAGTTCCGCGACGCTGCGGCAGCTGCGAAACCCCGATATCCAGATCCTGTCAGCCGAGTGCAGCGCACGCGCGGCTTCCGCGATCGCGCTCGCTGAAATCCGCGCAAGGCCCGCGGCCTCGGCCTCCAATTTGTCGTGCACCAGTTTGACATCGGCATTCGGCCCGGCGCGGCGGCTTCTGGCGCGGCCGGAGAACGGCGAGCCCTGCGCCGGCCGGCGCGCCTCGGTGAGCGCGGCGCGCAATTCGTCCCAGCCGGAATAGCCGAGTGCCTTGGCAAGACGGGTGAATGAGGCAGGATCGGCGCCGGCGACGGAGGCGAGCTCGCGCATCGAGCGGGTGGTGGCGTCGTAATCATTGGCGGCGACGAACCGGCCGACCTCCTGCAAGCGCATCGGCAGCGACGGCAATGCGCTGCACAATTCGTTCAGGGGCGATGGTTTCGGCTGGGCCTGGGCCATGAAACATATGTTGCACAAATATTAATTTGGTGCAACATATGACGCGCGCAGGATTTGAGGTTGACGCGTTTTCTTCACGCGAACCGGTATCCGCTTCGCCCGAAAACGCTCTTGCGCATGGCAGAAGATCGCTTCTCACTGGGGTCCTTGTGCTGTGACGACATCGAC
>NZ_JBXEJO010000156.1:0-3749 GCF_056837965.1 Bradyrhizobium ferriligni | reverse complement strand
AAACTCGCATCCCGCAACTTCCCGATCAACCCACGTCTCGATACCGGTCGTCAATCGCTGAGCACGCGCCCCCGCGCGTTCCTTCACCAAGCCCATCGAGCACCCCGCGCTTCCGAATCAGGTGCTCAACAACGAATTACAACAGATTCTACCGATTCAAGATTTCGCCCGCAGCGCCTCGTTCAAATCCGACGTCAAATGTGGGTAATTGAAAGCTCAGCTTGCCGCTTACGCTCCTCTGGAGAGAACAGCTCGCGATCCAAAGTAAGGTCTTCCGGATCGATGGGAAACGACAGAGCAGGATGATTGTCTCCTAGTCCGTGAAGCTCGTCATGCAACTGTTTCTCCATGCGCTGAAGCTCCTCTGAAGCGACGGAGGCTGGCGATGGCATGGCTTCATCATCCAGATGATCCAGCACTCGCGGAGGCTCTCCCCGAGGGAGCTGCTCTGAATGGAATGCAGTTTGCTCCTGAATGAAAACCGACGGGGCATGTTGACCGTCCTGTTCCTCCTGAAGCTCCTCCCGAGTACTCGCTTCGTGCGGCGCGCCGTGGTGCGTAGCGGCGTCGATGCGCAGCGGTTCCATCAGCGCGACTGTTTCGGGATTGATGAGGGCCACGTTCTGGGGGGAAGAATCGAGCTTAGCGCCAGTGTGGCTTGGAGGCAGGATGGGCCCAGCCAGTTCCGTGGCCCGAAAGGTTTGGAAAAGCTCTAAGCTTTTAACGAGGTTCGTATTCCTCCCTCCGGTGTACCTGTGTGTGGCCTCATCGTCGCTCAGCGACTTGCGGTCCAGCCGAGCAACAATGCTAGGCTTGTTGTTTTCGAATAGCCAACGGCTAAAGCCAAGAAGGCGGTCTCCATGCTGACGCGCCACTCGGCTGTCCATGCCGCCCTCTATCAGGGCGTGCTCAAGCCTCACAACGGCAGCATCCTCGGAATAAATAGGCCGGCCGTTCCAATGGCCTCGCACTATGACGCCTGTTGAGGCAACCTGCGGTGCTCCGCTACTTTCTTCTGAAGCGGCGTTTGCGCTTGGCTGTCGGTAAATCACAATCTCTTCTAGATCCTTCAGCGTTCTCGGTCTCTTCGCTGCTCTCCATTGAGCGGTGTCATGCTCATAATTGATGGACGCAAGAAGGACCGCCACCCCTGCGTTCACATGTGCGTCGTCTAGAAAGTAAGTATTTACGTGATCGATCAGGGACTTGTGGTCCGTTAGATCTGTCGTTTGGCCGCGAGCGCGGAAATCATTCCCCAGTCGACGAAGTCCCAGGGTATAAAACCTAACCGTTGTAGGTGCCGGGTTCTTCTGAGCCACATATTGAGCAATCGTACTATCGATAAGGTCCTGGTCTTCTGGAGAAAGATAGGGATAGTCGGGGTCTAAGCCATGATACGCAAGAAGGATCCTCACCCCTGCGTTCACATGCGTGTCGTTCGGAAAGTAAGTATTTACGTGATCGAGCAGGGACTTGTGGTCCGCTAGATCGGTCGTTTGGCCTCTAGCGCGGAGATCATTCCCCAGTCGACGAAGTGCCTGAGTATAAACCTTGACCGAGTTCGGTAGTGGGTTCTTCTGAGCCGTATATTGGGCAATCGCCCTGTCGATAAGGTCCCGGTCTTCTGTAGATAGATGGGGATAGTCGGGGTCACGGCCAAGATACGCAAGAAGGAGCCGGAGCGCTGTCTTGATTTTTCGGTCGTTCGGAAAGTAAGTATTCGCGTGATCGAGCAGGGCTTCGTAGTCGGTCAGATTGGTCTCTTGGCCGCGGGCGCGAAGATCATTCGCCAGCTGACGAAATGCCTGAGTATTAACCTTGACCGTGTTCGGTTTTGGGTTTTTCTGAGCCACATATTGAGCAATCGCCGTATCGATAAGGTTCCGGTCTTCTGGAGAAAGATAGGGATAGTCGGGGTCTAAGCCATGATACGCAAGAAGGATCCTCACCCCTGCGTTCACATGCGTGTCGTTCGGAAAGCAAGTATTTACGTGATCGAGCAGGGACTTGTGGTCCGCTAGATCGGTCGTTTGGCCTCTAGCGCGGAGATCATTCCCCAGTCGACGAAGTGCCTGAGTATAAACCTTGACCGAGTTCGGTGATGGGTTCTTCTGAGCCGTATATTGAGCAATCGCCCTGTCGATAAGGTCCCGGTCTTCTGTAGATAGATGGGGATAGGAGCCTCCAGCGCCGCCGGGCGCGGGTTCGGCCTGCCTTGCCTCAGCCAAGTGCTGCTCAAAGCCATCTTGTCCGGCCTGGCTCGTCTGCGGCTCTTGCGAGACGTCGTGCTGCACCTGCGACCAAGCCGGCACGTTAAGCGGATCAAAATCTTGCGGGCCCAAGCTAACCTCACCTCCAGGATTACCTGAACACTCTGCCTAGTCAGGCGAGCTTTCGAGAACCTGACGGTTGCCATGGTCTCGTATCGGTCGCACCGGCCAACCTCGGAACCGACGCCGCCCGGGATCAGAGTCTGCTCCATGTCTAGCTCTTCGCACCTGTCGCCAGCTTCGAACCTCTAGCAGAGTGTAACAGTTTGGTCCTACCAAGGCCCTTCCCCATGCGGGTGACGCGCGAACCGCCCGATCTGGCTAGATATTAAAATTTCAAAAGTGACTTTCTGTTCTCGGATCGGTTGTGGAACCCAGGTCCCGAGCCCACCCCGGCCTGCCCCTGAAAACATCATATTGGCGATTTTCGACGGCATCCGCCTCGTCGACCCGTTCGTTGGAGAAGAAGCGATACGTGGCCTTCGTGTTCGCCCAGTCCTGACAAACCAGCGGGATGCTCTGACCCATGTCGCTCCCGATTTGTGCGAGCAATTTGCAAAATCGGCGGCCGAGCCGCTCATCCTTAAACTCGCATCCCGCAACTTCCCGATCAACCCACGTCTCGATGCCGGTCGTCAATCGCCGAGCACGCGCTTCCGCAAGATCTTTTAGTACCAAGCCCACCAAGCACCATCAAATTTCGAATCAGGTGCTCGACAACGAATCACAACAGATTCTGCCGATTCAAGTTTTCGCCGCGGACACGTCGTCTAAATCGACCGCAAATTGTGGGTAATTGGAAGCAAGGAGACCCCGTCTGGCGCAGGGGGTGAGCGATCGGTTATCGGCTGCTGAGTTTGTGAGCCGATGTGAGCTTCTATGTCTGCGCCTAGTTCTGGAACTAGAACCTTCCATATGATCGAAGCGGTTGCCGACCGTCTTGAGGGAGCGCCGCGCCAGCTTCGGCGACGCTGGTCGGACGAGTTCAAGGCACAAGTTGCGGCAGAGGCCCTGGAGCCCGGCGCGAGCGTATCGGCGATCGCCCGCCGGATCGGGATTCACCCGTCGCAGCTGTTCGCCTGGCGCCGTGATGCTCGGGCCGAGTTGCATTGTCCCTCGCGGCCTTCAAGTCGCGAGGTTGTGGTGACTTCTGTGGCAGGCGCAGTGATCGAGATTGCCATTGGCGAGGTCGTCGTGCGCGCCGGCGTGGACGTCGACGAAGCGCACTTGCAGCGGGTGATCCGCGCGGTCCGCTCGGCATGATCCCCTCTGGTGTGAAGGTGTTCCTGGCCAGCCATCCGGTCGACTTCCGCAAGGGTATCGATGGCCTTGTTGCGCTTGTGCGCGATGCTGGCTCAGATCCGTTCTTATGTGTCGGATGAGATTATGTGGCGGAGGCGCCCTAACGCCAGCCAGGGCCGACTACGCCCGGATTCCTCCGCCACATAATAATCAGATGCTGTCCAGCAGTTGCAGGAC
>NZ_JBXEJO010000155.1:0-3824 GCF_056837965.1 Bradyrhizobium ferriligni | reverse complement strand
CTCCCCCCCAAGCGGGAGAGGGAGCAGGCTGCCTTCTCGGTTGCTAAATCATTCTCTAACGCTGTCAGACTGTCGGCGCGGGTGGCGCCGGCGGCGGCGTCATTGGCTCGACGTTGTAGGTCTTCGGCATGTTGATGGGCTTGTAGGCAGGATCCTTCTCCATGCGCTCCAGCACCGAGGCATGGATGGTCGCGCCGTCCGCAATCGGCCGCGGCTCGCCGCGCGGCAGATAGAAGCCGAGGAAGGATTTTCGCTCCGGCCATTCCTTCCATTTGTCGCTCTTCGGAATCCATTCCAGGATTTCCCAGGCGGCGGTCAGCGAATTGTGCAGCGGGGCGGTCGCGCTCGGCTGCACATAGTCGTGCTTGTGCGGCGGCAACGGCATCCCCCAGGCGAGATGATCGATCAGCGCCTGATCCATGTGCAGCCCGGCCGCCTTGGCCTGCTCGAGCATCCAGATCAGCGGAAACTTTGACGGCCCGCTCTGGTCTTCCGGATAGCCGCCGCCGACGTCGGAATGCACGCCGGCAAACCAGACCTGGCGGATGTCCTGCTCCACCTCCGTTGCCGGATCGAACGGATCCGAGCGGAATTTCTGCGGCTCGATCCAGCGATTGAGTCGGAACATGCGCCTGCGCTCGTCGATCGAGATCGCCTGGCGGAACCGTTTGACGCTGGAATTGGTCCGGGTGAACAGCAGCGTCTGCAGGTCGAACAGGAAGTTGTCCTGACGCGGCACGATGATCGAGGCCACGGTGTCCCAGACCCCGACGAACTCGATATCGATGTTGCGGCCGCCGGCAATCTGGCTGAAGTGCCAGGCTTCCTTCAACGGAGCATAGTCGAACGTGCCGTCGGACTTCTGGGCGTCGGAGCTGGCTTTCTTGTAGGTGCCGAATGCGTAGCTCGCGAGGTCGAGCTGGTCGACGGGCAGCAGGCCCATCACATGGACGAAGGCCGCGAGCACGCGCACCGTGTAGGCACCGCGGCTGAAGCCGAACATCCAGACCCGGTCACCGGGCTCCCAGGTTCGGCACAGGAACAGGTAGGCGCCGAGCGTGTCCTGGTCGAGACCGGCGCCGAAAGCCAGCCCGAACAAGCCGCGCATCTGCTGCTTGAAGCGGCCCCAGGCGTTTTGCAGGCCGATGGTGCCGAGGCCGGGATGATAATAGATCCGCTGCCGGTCATTCTTGTCGGCGACGCGGAACAGCTTCAGCACGTTGGAAATATTGTCACCGATCTCGTTGCCGGTGCCGTCGCAGCAAATCACAATATCCTTCGGCATCCGTTGCCCTCGCGGCCGCCGTGAAAATTCGCGGCCTCTATGTACGGCAGAACGCGGTGAAAATTCAATCTCCAATTGAAGACGGTTCTGTGCGGCGGCGCGACCGCCGGTGGCGCCGGGTAGCCGAAGCGCGATGCGCGCCGGTGCTGCCTGCCTTTGGATCGGATTGAATCTCGCCACGGCCGGCCAAAGCTGCGAAGGACGGCGTCGCTTGAGCTCGCCGATGCCCGGCCATGACGGAGTTGCCGTGATCCAATTCCGTTCGCGATGCGTTGAGTCGGCCGCCAATGGCGCTCCCAGAATTCAATTGCAACACTTCGGAAAAGATGGAAATCTGCTCGTCGATCATTGCTATATGCGTCGACATTTTCTCCCTTTCAGGGACTCCGCGGTGCACGCGATCATCTTTCCTGCTGCCTCCCGCAGCTTCCTCAACAACAACAGGAACGGGTCGGCATGAGCCGTCAAGCTCTCGTGACGGCCATTCTCTTAGGACTTGTGGTGACGGCGTTCGGACTGTTCTGGTGGGTCGGCAGCTATTCCGATCGCGTTTTCGCAAACAGGTTCCGCACCCGCTTTCCGGAGAAGACGCTGAGCTACACCGGCGACCAGCTTGGCGAGCTGGTGCAGTCCGATCTGCGGATGAAATATGTCTTTCCGATCCTGTTTCCGTTCGATCTGATCGTCATGCTGGCGCTGGCGGGCGCGATGGGCGCGGCGTCATCGCACTGGCTCAGCCGGATCTATCCGTCCGCGGCGTGGCTCGGCCTGGTGGTGCCGGCGGTGTACCTGCTCAGCGACCTGATCGAGGATTGTCTCCTGGCATGGCTGCTGCTGCACGGCGACCCGCATGCCGCGGCGCGGTCGGTCTCGATCCTGAAGGCGATCACGACGATCAAGCTGGTCGCCATCTTCGCCTCGATCGCGCTGACATTGGCGGCGTTCGTCGGGTGGCTGTTCCACGGCGAGACGCTTGCCATCTAAAGCGGCCGGCGGCCTACTGATACGTCGCGACGATATCCGACACGGCGCGCTCGAGCTGCTGCGCGGTCGCGCACTGCCGCACCACGCTGCAGAAGGTCGCGTAACGCGGCATCTCAGAATCGCCAAAACCCCAGACCATGCGGCCCTCGGGGTTGAGCCAGACCAGCCGTTTGGAGCGCTCGCCGATCCGGCGCAGGATGTCGGCGCGCGGATCGAGATTGTTGCTGCGGGCGTCGCCGAGCACGATCACCGTGGTCTGCGGCGTGATCGCGCTCATCCAATTGTCCTCGAAATCGGCGAAGGAATTGCCATAGTCGGACGAGCCGAAGCCGACCTTGGACATGATCTCCTTCATCGCCTCTTCCGGCGAGTTCGATTCCAGGATGTCGCTGACCTCGATCAGGTGACCCGAGAAGGCGAATGAGCGGACGTCGTCCACCACCTCGTGCAGGCTGTGGATCAGGAGCAGGAAGAAGTCCGAGACGCGGGCGACCGAGCCCGAGACGTCGCACAGCGCGACGATCTTCGGGCGGTCGCGATGCTTGCGCTTCCATGCGGTGAGGAAGGGGACGCCGCCCCAGGCCGCGTTCCGGCGCAGCGTGCGGCGGACGTCGAGATGGCCGCGGCGCTGGCGCTTGCGCGGCTTGGAGTAGCGCTCGCGCAGCCGGCGCGCGATCTGGCGGATCAGCGCGCGCATCTGGTCGACCTGCCGCGGCTCGATCCGTGCCAGCGGTGCGTTGCGCAGGATCTCGTTACGCAGATTCTCCGCTTCCTCGCGCCCGTACAGCAGCAGGGCCTGCGAGACCGCATCGCGAACGGTGCCGCGCAGGCCGTTGAGCGCCTCCTGCAGCCTTTCGGCGAGCGCGGGATTGCGCGTGGTCAGGTCGTCGATGTCGTCGCGCAGGCGCTGGATCCCCATCGCATCGAGGATGCGGGTCTGGAAGATGCCGCGCTGGGTGAAGTAGCGGATATCGGGCAGCGAGGCGGCGCCGGAGGCGTTGGCGATCGCGCTCGATATCGCGGAGCGATCCTGCGACAGCAGCATCTGCGCCAGCGGCCCGACATTCTCGCTGGCCGCGCCGGCCGAGGCATCGCCATGCTCGTCGGCCGACGGGTTGGCGCCGGATTCGCTGCCGTCGTCGGTCTTGCCCTGCTCGGCGTTGTCCTGCTGCGGCTCGGGCTGGCTGAAGAACAGGTCGAAGCATTCGCCGAGCGCGCGCTTCTCGTCCTGCGTCTTGGCAAGCGTCAGCAGGAAGGTGTCGCGCAGGACGTCGCGGTCGGCAAAGCCGACCTGGGCGACCGCCCGCATGGCATCGATGCTTTCGGCGGGCGAGACCCGGACCCCGGCCCCCCGCGCCGCACGAAAGAAGCGATGCAGGTTCTCGCGCATGGTGATCTATCGGTAGAAAATGTGGTGTTCAGTCGATCTGGCGGCAGGCTCGCTGTACCTCTCCCGCTTGCGGGGGAGGTCGTATCGCATCGAAAGATGCGATACGGGTGGGGGCTCTCTCCGCGAAATGACTCGTGGTGAAACCCCTGTCTCTGATACACATCT
>NZ_JBXEJO010000154.1:0-4368 GCF_056837965.1 Bradyrhizobium ferriligni | reverse complement strand
TCTCCCCACCCTCCCCCGCAAGGGGGGAGGGAGCCTGACCAGCGTGCTCACCTCACGACGGATCACAGCTTCCCCTTCACCTCGGCGCGAAAACCGTAGATCACGCGCTTGCCGGCGAGTGCCACGAGGTGGACGTCGCGGGTCTGGCCGGGCTCGAAGCGGACGGCGGTGCCGGCGGCGATGTCGAGGCGCATGCCGCGGGCCTTCTTGCGGTCGAATTTCAGCGCCGGATTGGTCTCGAAGAAATGGTAGTGCGAGCCGACCTGGATCGGACGGTCGCCGGTGTTGGCGACCGACAGCGTCACGGTCTTGCGGCCGGCATTGAGCTCGATCTCGCCGTCCTTGATGAAGAGTTCGCCGGGGATCATGTCGTGCTCCTATCGGATCGGCTCGTGCACGGTGACGAGCTTGGTGCCGTCGGGGAATGTCGCCTCGACCTGGATGTCGTGGATCATCTCCGGGATGCCATGCATCACCTGCGCGCGGGTCAGGACCTGGGCGCCGGCCTGCATCAGATCGGCGACGGTGCGGCCATCACGCGCGCCCTCGACGATGAAGTCGGTGATCAAGGCCACCGCTTCCGGATGGTTCAGCTTGACGCCGCGCTCGAGCCGGCGCCGCGCCACCATGGCCGCCATCGATACCAGGAGCTTGTCCTTTTCGCGGGGAGACAAATTCATGCGAGCACTCTGATCGTTCTTGAAAGGTTTAGTTGAGCCACAGGCCTTTAGTTAAGCCAGAGTCTTGGCAGCGGGACAGTGGAGGCGCGGCCGAGCACCGTCATCATGTCAGCGCGCAGCCGGGCCGCATCTTGGGCACAGAAGCGGGCCATTGCAAAGCCATTCCAGGCGGAGATGCCGACCTCGCCGCCGAAGCTGTCCGACGCCTCGCGGATGCGCTCGACCAAGGCCTCGTCGCCCGGCACGATCAGCGCCGTGCCGATCGCGCAGCCGCCTTTGGCAATCGCTGGCCTTGCCAGCTTCTCGCCAATCTCGCCGTCGAGCCTGACGGTCTCGGCAAACACCAGCCTGCCGCCACGCCGCATCCGCCAGCGATCGACAAATTCGCCGTGGCGCATGGTCTCGCCCATCGCGGCGCGGCCGAACACCACGATCTCGCAGAGCAGGAGCGAGGCACCCTCGGCAAGGTCGATTTCGAAGCCGCGGTGAATGCGGGCACGGTCGAACAGGATGGTTTCCTGCGGCAGCCAGGCGAGATGCGCGCCTGCGGCAACGGTCAGCGCGATGTCGAGCCGTGCCGCCGCTGCTGGTGCACGGTAGACTTTCTCAGCCGCCGCCGTGGTCAGCGTCAAACGCGCGCCCTCGCCGGCCGCGATCGCGATCTCGAAGCGGTCCCCGCCGGCAATGCCGCCGGCAGTGTTGACGAACATGGCCGAGAGACCGTCGTCCTCCGGCGATGGGAAGCGGACGCGCAACGAGCCCGACTCGTGCAGGTCGCCGCGGCGAGTGGCACCGTCTTTGAGATGCACACCGAACCGGACCGCACCCTGGGCGCGGTTTGCCGCAAACGTCGCCGCTGCCGCGCCTGCGATCCCGGTCCGCATTCCCCCGACGCTCCCTTCGCGCGCCACAACAGGCGGCGTCACATCCTGTTCACAGCGCCATCTGGCGGCTGATCTCGGCGGGATCGAGGCTTGCGCGGTCGCAGGCATATTTCACCGCACCCCGGTCCATCACGGCAAAACTGTCGCCGAGTTCGCAGGCAAAGTCGAGATATTGTTCGACCAGCACGATCGCGATGTTGCCGAGGTTGCGCAGATAGGAGATGGCGCGGCCGATATCCTTGATGATCGAGGGCTGGATGCCCTCGGTCGGCTCGTCGAGCAGCAGGAGCTTTGGCCGCATCACCAGCGCGCGGCCGATCGCAAGCTGCTGCTGCTGGCCGCCGGAAAGGTCGCCGCCGCGGCGGCCCAGCATGGTCTCCAGCACCGGAAACAGCGAGAACACGTCGTCGGGAATGTTGCGGTCCTCGCGCTTCAGCGGACCGAAGCCGGTCTTGAGGTTCTCTTCCACCGTCAGCAGCGGAAAGATCTCGCGGCCCTGCGGCACGAAGCCGATGCCGCGACGCGCCCGCTCATAGGGCTTGAGCGCGGTGATGTCCTTGCCGTCGAAATTGATCGCGCCGGACGCAATCGGATACTGGCCGACCATGGCGCGCAGCAGCGAGGTCTTGCCGACGCCGTTGCGGCCGAGCACGCAGGTGACCTTGCCCGGCTCGGCGGTCAGCGACACGCCGCGCAAGGCCTGCGCCGCACCGTAGTAGAGATTGATGTTGTCGATCTTCAGCATCGCCCTAGCGCCCCAGATACACTTCGACCACCCGCTCGTTCGACGACACCTGGTCGATCGAACCTTCGGCGAGCACCGAGCCCTCATGCAGGCAGGTTACCTTGACGCCGAGCTCGCGCACGAATGTCATGTCGTGCTCGACCACCATGATGGTGTGGTTCCTGTTGATCTCCTTCAGGAGCTCCGCGGTCAGATGGGTCTCGACATCGGTCATCCCGGCGACCGGCTCGTCGACCAGCAGCACCTTCGGGTCCTGCGCCAGCAACATGCCGATCTCGAGCCACTGCTTCTGGCCGTGCGACAGGCTGCCGGCGAGGCGGTTGCGCGCATCGGTCAGGCGGATGGTCTCGAGCACCTTGTCGATGCGCTCGGACTCGGCCTTGCTGCCGCGCCAGAACAGCGTGCCGCGCACGGAATGATCGACATTGAGCGCGAGCAGGAGATTGTCCTGCACGGTCTGGCTCTCGAACACCGTCGGCTTCTGGAATTTGCGACCGATGCCGAGCTCGGCGATCCGGGTCTCGTCGAGCCGGGTCAGGTCGACGGTGCCGTCGAACAGCACCGTGCCCTCGTCGGGCTTGGTCTTGCCGGTGATGATGTCCATCATCGTGGTCTTGCCGGCGCCGTTCGGGCCGATGATGGCGCGCATCTCGCCGGGCTCGAGCGCCAGCGACAGATTGTTGATGGCGTGAAAACCGTCGAACGAGACGTGCACGCCGTCGAGGTAGAGCATGGCCGAAGTGGCGCGGGTGTCCATGACGTTCATCTGCCTACTCCGCCGGGTTCGGTGCGCCGATGCCGTCTTCGCGCGCGGCACTCTCGGCGTCGGGTGAGTTGCGCCGCGCTTTCAGCGGCTCCCACCAGGCGTTGAAGGTACCGACGATGCCCTTGGGCAACAGCAGCGTGACCAGGATGAACAGCGCGCCCAGCATGAACAGCCAGTACGGTGCGAGCGGCCCCGAGGTGAAGAACGTCTTGGCATAGTTGACGACGACGGCCCCGAGCGCCGCGCCGATCAGCGTGCCGCGGCCGCCGACCGCGACCCAGATCACCGCCTCGATCGAGTTGGCGGGCGCGAACTCGCTCGGATTGATGATGCCGACCTGCGGCACGTACAGCGCGCCGGCGACGCCGGCCATGCACGCCGACAGCGTGAACACGAACAGCTTGTAGGATTCGACGCGATAGCCGAGGAAGCGGGTCCGGCTTTCGGCATCGCGCACCGCAATCAGGACCTTGCCGAGCTTCGAGGTCACGATCGCGCGGCAGATCAGGAAAGCGATGATCAGCGCAAGGCAGCTCAGCAGGAACAGCGCGGCGCGGGTGCCTTCGGCCTGCACGTTGAAGCCGATGATGTCCTTGAAGTCGGTCAGCCCGTTGTTGCCGCCGAAGCCGAAATCGTTGCGGAAGAACGCCAGCAGCAGCGCATAGGTCATCGCCTGCGTGATGATCGACAGATACACGCCGGTGACGCGCGAGCGGAAGGCGAGCCAGCCGAAGCAGAAGGCGAGCAGACCCGGCACCAGCAGCACCATCAACGCGGCGAACCAGAACTTATCGAAGCCGTACCAGTACCAGGGCAGCTTGCCCCAGTTCAGGAACACCATGAAGTCGGGCAGGGTCGGGTTGCCGTAGACGCCCCGGCTGCCGATCTGGCGCATCAGGTACATACCCATCGCGTAGCCGCCGAGCGCGAAGAACGCGCCGTGGCCGAGCGAGAGGATGCCGCAATAGCCCCAGATCAGATCGATCGAGAGCGCGAGGATGGCGTAGCAGACATATTTGCCCCACAGCGCGACCAGATAGGTCGGCACCTGGAACATCGAGCCCTGCGGCAGCAGCAGGTTCGACAACGGGATCAGCACGCCGATCGCGGCGACGATCAGGACGATCGCGGTCGCGGCGCGGTCGAGCGAACGGGTGAGGATGTGCGGCGTCATCGGCTAATTCCCTTGCCTCTCCCGCTTGCGGGGGAGGCCGACGCGCGCATCAGCGCGCGGCGGGTGGGGGTCTCTCCACGTCGGGAGTCTACCGTGTGGAGAGACCCCCACCCCAACCC
>NZ_JBXEJO010000153.1:0-4395 GCF_056837965.1 Bradyrhizobium ferriligni | reverse complement strand
ACCCCGGCCCTCCCCCGCAAGCGGGAGAGGGAGGGCACCGCCCTCGCGGTCGCTCTTCGACGCAATCCCGTAACACTTCAGAAGCCCAGCGCGAGGCCGTCCTTGCGATGGTCGGAGGCACCGAACAGCACGCCTCTGGCATGGTCGATACGGATCGCCTGGCAGCCGCCGATCGGCTCCTCCGAGAACCGGGCATCGTGGCCGCGGGCGCGAAGGTCGTCGCGTATCCCTGGAGAAATGGTCGTCTCCAGCGACAGCGCGCCGTCGAAGGCAAAGGAGCGCGGCGCCTCGGCCGCGGCCTGGATGTCCATCTGCATGTCGAAGATGTTGGACAGCAGATTGGCATGGCCCGCGGCCTGATAGTGCCCGCCCATCACCCCGAACGACATCACGGTCTTGTCGTCCTTGCGCAGCAGGCCCGGGATGATGGTGTGCATCGGCCGCTTGCGCGGCCCGAGCGAATTGGGATGTCCGGGCCTGGCGCGAAAGCTCCAGCCGCGGTTGTGCAGCAGCACGCCCGATTTCGGCGCGTAGATGCCGCTGCCGAACGGATAGAACAGCGAGTTGATCAGCGACACGGCGTTGAGGTCGCGGTCGACCACCGTGACATAGACGGTGTCGCGGTGCTCGATATCGTCCCAGGTCGCGGGCGCGGATGCGCGGCGCATGTCGATCTTGCCGCGAATCCTCCCGATATAGGCGTCGGCAAGGAAAGCGGCCGGATCGACCTTGCCGGTGGCGGGATCGCAGAAGAACGCATCGCGCGCGCGGTAGGCGGCCTTGGTGGCTTCGGCCAGCAAATGGATGCGATCGGCCTCACCGAGCTTGCCGACATCGAAGCCTGCAAGCGTCCGCAGGATCATCAGTGCGGCCAGGCCCTGCCCGTTTGGCGGACATTCGACCACGTCGTGGTCGTGGTAGCGCGCCGAGATCGGGCGCACATAGTCGGAGGTCTGGGCGGCGAAATCGTCGCTGCGGTGAGCGCCGCCCAGGGCGCGCAAGATGGCCACCATCTCGTCGGCAGCCTCGCCCGCGTAGAACGCATCGCGCCCGTGCTGCGCGATCCGGCGAAGGGTGCGGCCGAGCGCGGGTTGCGTACGGATATCGCCGACCTCAGGCGCCTTGCCACCGGGCAGGAACTGCGCCGCGGCATTGCCGTCGATCTCGATCCGGGCCCGGAAGCGGCGCCAGTCCTCTGCGACGCGCGGCGTCACGCAAAAGCCCCGCTCGGCAGCCGAGATCGCCGGCCGGAAGATCTCCTCCAGCGACCTGCTGCCGTGATCGGCGACCAGCCGGCACCACGCATCGATCGCGCCGGGCACGGTCACGGCCTCGGGTGCGGTCGGCGGAATGTCGCGCGCGCCGCTTGCGGCAAATTTCTCGGCATCGGTCGCAGCCGGCGTGCGGCCCGAGCCGTTCAGCGCGATCGGCTCGCCGGCGTCAGACGAATACAGCGCGAAGCAGTCGCCGCCGATCCCGGTCATCTGCGGCTCGACCACGCCCTGCACCGCGACCGCCGCCACCGCGGCATCGACGGCATTGCCGCCGGCCTTCAGCATCTCGACCGCGGCCAGCGTCGCCTGCGGGTGCGAGGTCGCGGCCATGCCACGCTCCGCAACCGCCACCGAGCGGCCGATGGCCATGAAATCACGCATGTCGAATCCTCTGATGTTGCGAGCGGCAGCCGCTCGCCAACATTGTCGAATACGACACCGGTCCCTGGCAGACTCTCGGCTGGCCGCGCCGTGAGCGGCAATCCACCTAACGGTGGATCGGCGAATGCGGACGATGGTTGTCCCGCTAGACGCGTCTTGGACGCGGCGATTTGATCCGGCGGGCAAGCGGGCAAAACCTGTCAAACCTGCGCGTGAGGAATTCCTTCGGTCTATCTGAATAGTTGCGTGCTCGGCAGCAATTCGTAGTGGGTAACTGGTTGCCAAGCCCGGAGCGCGATGGCACGCTACCTGATCAATTTCGCTCATGTTGACTGCCAATGCCGATGTCATCTCTCAAAGAGCGTCATGGCGCCAGGCGAAGTCGGTTCGGTTGCGGGGCTGGTTGGTTACGCATTGCCTCGTCTCTGGTTTCACTGTCATGCTGCGCCGTCGTTCATGACGTGCGGGCGGCTTCGCCCAATGAGGAGTCGAGCCGACAGGTGACGGCATCCGAACCGTCGGCTCAATCCGATGCCAACGGGAGTGTATTGCCGGATGCGGACCGAGCGTCGCCCGAGGCTCTGCCGACGACGCCGAGCGAGAAGCAAACTGAGCAGGTATCCACGACCAACGTTGTCGACCCGCTCAAGGCCGCTCCGGACAATGTCGATACAGTCTTGGTCCTGGACGAATGCTTTGTTGCCGAGACGTGCATCGACCGGTTCCTTGGCGCGCTTTACATGCGCGCGCCGAAGACCGACTGGATCGTCGTGTACGAAAAAAAGGACGTGATCATCAAACGGAAGCGCAAGCTGATCACCGTCACACGCAGCATCCCGAAGCGGGTCGAAAATGACTTCGGATGGAAGGACCCCAAGGCGGCAGAAAGAGCCCGCATGCCTCTGATGGATTACGTGATCGGAGGGATGGATCGAGCCTTCAAGCTGAAGCTGTTCTATTTGCTCCATGCAGCGGAACAGGCCGGACTGGCACCCGGGATCACAAGCGGATTCCGCGATGACTACCGCCAATCGATTGCAAACGGGCTGAAGGCCGCAAATGACAAATCTTATCACGGTGGCAGCTCGCGTGGAGGCTATGGTCACGGGCTCGCCGCGGACGTCGTCAGCATGAATGGCGGCAGCAAGGAGGAGCGTGCAATCGAGACCAAGAGATTGTGGAAATGGATCGACGAGCACGAAAAGCAGTTCGGAGTTGGACGTCCATATTTGAATGGAGACCCTGCGCATCTCGCACCGGTCGATGGTCGGGAGTATGCTGCTCATCGTACGGTATCAAGGCACACAAGGCTGGCCGGCAAGCGACATACCCGAATTGCAGCATCTTCCAGACATGGCGTGACGACGCGCGCAAAGTCAAAGGCAGCGTCGAAGGGCGCGACGACGAGAGTCAGCTCGCGCCTCTGATTGGCCTACCCTTCGTGCGCTCCGGCGCGCCCCAGCTCAGGGGGTGAGCTGGGGCTAACGGCGGCTTCGGAGGCCGCAGCGGCCGGCCTCCACCGATGACGTTACGCCTCTCTCCTGAATCTCATCCACCAGGAACCGCAATTGCTGCGCCGCGCTACCACTTTTGCGCCGCTAGATTTAGTTGCCACTAAATCTGTTACGCAGGGGCTAGCTCAGAATGGCAATTGCCGCGTGCATTTGTCGATTTACTATGTCCCTAGTCGTGCGGATTGGCCGACATTTACCCACACCCGACCATGCACCTCGCGCGATCAGGGATCGCCGCTTCGGGCCCACGAAGCGACGGTCCCGCCCAATTCCGGATGCGACAAACTAACCCGACGGGCAACTCAGCAAAACCTGTCAATCACCCCGCGCAAAAATACTTCGCTTTATCCGAAGAACGACTCAGTGTATAGATGCACCCGATCTCACCCGATCGAGGGGCGCTGCGCATCGTCACGGGTGTTGCGGTGAGATGCGGTGGACGCTGCAAGCGCAACTGACGAGTGCGCATGACGCGGACGGTGAAATCGTGCAGGCCTGACGCCCTAGCGGCAGGTGTCTCTTCGCAGGACGTGAATGCGTCGTTGCGAAGACGATGACAAAAAAGCCCAGTCTCGCCGGGGAGAGCACGTATAAGCCGTAACCCATCGCGCAGGGAAAGCCGGGTTGTTTCCGGTTACACCTGTGGTCCTACCCCCGAGCTTTCCACCTTTTGCTCGGGGCCCATGGGTGCGATCGGCACCCGGCTTTCCCTGCGCCCTCTGTCCAAGAGAGGGCGGAACGAAGCGCAAGACTCGGGCAAATCATGTCGCGAGAACGCGGAATTACGCCCCACTGGCCGCGCCACACACTCAATGTCGTCCTGGCGAAAGCCAGGACCCATTACCCCAAATGGCAATTGTTGCGCGACGCTGGGGCCACGATCCCGTTCATCGTCAAGTGCGGTGGCTATGGGTCCTGACTTTCGCCAGGACGACGATCGTGTGCGTGGCATCTCGCGCGAGAACCATCCTCATCGTCATTCCTGCCTAGTGCGCAATTGCGCACGGGAGCAGGCAACTGTTATGTTGGTTTGGTCTGCAGGTACGGCTTTCGGTCTCGCATCATGGCATTGAGGACCGTGAGCAGCTTCCTGGCGACAGCGATGAGGGCGAGTTTGGCTGGTTTTCCGGCCTGTCGCAGTCGTGCATAGAAGGCCTTGAACGGATCAGCTCTGCGAACTGCGTTGAGGGCCGCCATATAAAGGGCGTCACGAACGCGCTTTCGGC
>NZ_JBXEJO010000152.1:0-4417 GCF_056837965.1 Bradyrhizobium ferriligni | reverse complement strand
CTCCACGAGCCGACGCACCGCCGCCACCACCCCCGGGACCCAAAGCGCTTTGAACAAATCACGAATGGATGATCGTCAGGAGATAATGATGTCCGAAGACCAGATCAAATTGTCCGGCAGGATCGTGCACATATTTGCGCATCGCTTTGTGGTCCAGACCCCGAAGGGCATGGTGCTTGCCGATCTCACGCCGCATGGAGCGGACCTCGTCAAGCTCCGGATCGGAGCCGATGTCGAACTGGAAGGCGAACGGAAACCCTCCGAGCTCAAGGTGACGCATTTTGCCTGCGATGGCGCCAGCGTGACGATCCAGCACAAGAAGAAGCACCATCACGACCACCACGAGCCTGCAGACCCGGCCACCGCGATCGAGGCGGTTCGCTCGGCCGGCTTCGAACCGATCGGCAAACCCCGTCGCAAACCCAAGCATTTTGAAATCGACGGCCGGCGAAACGGTGAGACCTACGAACTGCACGTGGAATTGGGCGGACGAATCCGGAAAACCAAGCGTGCCGGCAGCGGACACGAAGCTGCTTGATGCGTGAGCGGCGACCAACGCCGCTCTGACCAATCGCCGTCTGCGATCGTCGACGGAGAAACGGACCCGAGCCGGATCTCAACCGGCTCGGGGACCGATAGGGCCTCGTCGAGCAGCCAGATCATTCATCAAGCATCGGACGACAACGTGTCGACTCCAAAGGTGGAACCCCAATGCTGCCGGTACAGACCGGCATTTTCCTCATTTCAGGCTTCTGAGGAGAGGCGCCGATCACTGCACAGAGCGCAAATCGAAATGGCGCGCTATTTCCGCTGCTCGCGTTGAACTTCTTCATGGCAGACATGCAGGCCGGCATCGGCCCGTTCCTCGGCGTGTTCCTGCTCGCGCACGGCTGGCAGAGCGGCTGGATCGGAACGGTGATGACGGCGGGCGGCGTCGCCGGCATGCTGATGACGACGCCCGCTGGCGCTCTGATCGACACCACCCGCAGCAAGAAGCTGTTCGTCATCATCCCCGGTATCTGCACCGTCATCGCGTCCAGCATCGTGCTGCTGTCGCAGGAGTTCTGGCTGGTGGCTGCCTCTCAGGTCGCGACCGCGATCGCGGGTGCTTCGATCGGGCCGGCGGTCGCCGGCATCACGCTCGGCATTGTGCGCCAGGTCGGGTTCAACCAGCAGAACGGCCGCAACCAGGCCTTCAATCATGCCGGCAATATGGTAGGCGCCGGCTTGTCCGGATTCGTCGGGTGGGTCTACGGCTTCGCCGCGGTATTCTGGCTTGCTGCGCTATTCGGCGTCCTCTCAATCGTCTCCGTGCTGATGATCCCGAGCGCATCGATCGACGACGACGCGGCCCGCGGGCTGGAACGCAAGGGCAATAATGACAAGCCGGCAAATGGGCTGCGGGTGCTGGCCGAGTCGAAGCCGTTGCTGATCCTTGCCGCGGCGCTGCTCTTCTTCCACCTCGGCAATGCGGCCATGCTTCCGCTTTACGGTTTGGCCGTCGTCGCAGACAAGCAGGCCGATCCGGCGAGTTTCGTCGCCATGACCATCGTCATCGCCCAGGGCACCATGATCCTGACCTCGCTGGCCGCTATGCGAATGGCCGAAAAGGAAGGTTACTGGCTGGTCCTATTGGCATCGTTCATGGCCTTGCCGATCCGGGGTATCATCGCGGCCTGGCTCTTGAACAAATGGGGGGTTTATCCGGTGCAAATTCTCGACGGTGTTGGAGCAGGCTTGCAGAGCGTCGCGGTGCCGGGACTCGTCGCGCGGATCCTCGATGGCACCGGGCGGATCAATGCTGGCCAGGGCGCGGTGATGACGGTGCAGGGCATCGGCGCCTCGCTCAGTCCCGCGATCGGCGGCTGGATCGCGCAGGAGCTCGGATACGGAGCGATGTTTCTCATTCTCGGCGGCTTCGCCACGGTCTCGGTCGCGCTATGGAGCGTCTTCGCTCCGTTGGTGAAGCCTGCTTGCGCAACGAGAGCGCGGTCGCTAACAGACAAGACTTTCTCAAGCATTGCGAGTGTCGCCTGATGTTCGGGAGCAACGCAGCGACCTGGGGAATCGCGTGTCTCGCAACTCTGGGTGTCATAGCGCGTCCGTGGAATCTTCCCGAATACATCTGGGCCGTGACCGGCGCAGTCTTGCTGATCGCCTTCGATCTGTTGCCGTGGCGGGATGCCGCCGCGGCCGCAGGGAAAGGCACCGATGTCTATTTTTTTCTGATCGGCATGATGCTGCTGGCCGAGGTCGCGCGAAAGGAGGGTTTGTTCGACTGGCTAGCCGAACAGGCTGTCAGGCATGCGCGCAACTCGGCGTCCCGGTTGTTTTCGATCGTATATGCGGTCGGTACACTGGTCACCATCTTCCTGTCGAACGACGCTACCGCGGTCGTGCTGACACCCGCGGTCTACGCTGCGACCCGTACCGCGAAGGTCGAGCCGCTGCCTTATCTCTTCGTCTGCGCATTCATCGCCAACGCCGCCAGCTTCGTGCTGCCGATCTCGAACCCAGCGAACCTCGTGGTGTTCGGCGCACACATGCCGACGCTGCTGGAATGGCTACACTACTTCCTGCTGCCTTCGATCGTGGCGATCGCTGCGACCTTCATCATGCTCCGGTTCAGCCTGCGCGCGAGCTTGTCGGGCGGCGTCGACGAGCGTGACGGAGAGCCGGTTATTCTGACGAGGAGCGCTGCGATCGTTGCGGCCGGCATCGGCGCGACGGCGGTGGTGCTGCTCGCCGCGTCGGCCTTCGATCGCGATCTTGGAATCCCGACCTTTGCTTGCGGCGCGGCAGTGACCGGGATGGTGCTCCTGCTCGGCCGCAAATCGCCGCTATCGATCGCTCGCGACACCTCATGGTCGGTCCTTCCTCTCGTCGCCGGGCTGTTCATCCTGGTCGAGGGCCTCAATCGTACCGGCGTGCTGCCGACACTCGCCAAGGAACTCAAGCAAATGGCCGCGCTGTCGCCGCACGCAACCGCGTGGGGTGCCGGCATCATCACGGCGATCGCCTCGAACCTCATCAACAATCTTCCAATGGGCCTAATCGCGTCGACCACGACGCATGCCGCGCAGGTGTCGCATCACATCACCGGCGCAGTCCTGATCGGCGTCGATCTCGGACCCAACCTGTCGGTCACCGGCTCGCTCGCAACGATCCTGTGGCTGATCGCGCTGCGGCGCGAGGGCGAGCATGTCGGCGCGTTTCGCTTTCTGCAACTCGGCGTCCTCGTTATGCCGCCGGCATTGGTGCTGTCGCTCCTCGCGCTCTCGCTGACTGCGTCGTAGGAGCGTTCAACTGCCTATGACAACCGAGAAACGAGGCAGAGTCCGGTCCAACTCTCAGCAACCTTTTGCCGCTGCACACGTCTGTTACCGCGCGGGAAGCGGAGCAAGTGGATCCGAGCCGAACGGCGAACGGACTTTCGACAGGTCAATGCGCAATCAGGAAGCCATCTGCATCCTGGGCGAGCGACTCCACAAGGTCCTGCCGTCGCGGCCAAAATGCGCGCTGCCCCGCCGCCACTGCTAGTTAACCGCGCGCGTTCCGGCGTGTTAGAAATTGCTCCCGGAAGCCAAATTCTGGGAATGGGCTGACTCACGCGCCCTACCGAGCAGCCTGCGGGATCAGGGTGACGGTCTTCTCGGTGGTGGCGACAAGGCCAAACCTTGCCGGCGCGCTCTTCACCGCCGCAACGGTGCTCGCCGTCGACGCCATCGGCCGTCACGGCGCCCGCCCCGCCACGTCACAGGAGGCGCGCTTGGGTCTCCATCTCGATCCCGTCGCTTAGCCCCGCGGCGGTTATGCGCTCACGCCTTCCTAAAGGGAACGTCGCGAGGCGGTTGGAATGATCGGCTAGACGTATCGCTACCCTAAGTCCCCTGACGGTGACCGATTCAGGGCAAGCAATTTGGCGTAAAGTTCGATGAGCTCACGCGCGATCGACAAGCCGAAGCCGGCGAGCTTCGTCGAGCCGTTTGCCGCCCTGCATCGCCCACAATTTCCGCTCCGGAGATAGTCGGCTCAATCGTCTTCGACGACGACGATTCCACTCACTCCCATGATGCAAGAATTCGGTTATCCGGAGCGCTTGGAATTACCGGTTTTGCAGACCGGTCACCTTCGGCCGGTGATCGATCGGCTCGCGGAAGCTCTTCGGCTACTAGGCTGCCTATGCCGAAGGTTTCCCGACTTGAAGTCGTCTCGACGGGCGCACGGCGCCGTTGGGCTTTGGAGGAGAAGCAGCGGATCGTTGCCGAGAGCTACAGCGGGCCACGATTGGTGTCGGTAACGGCACGTCGCAACGGATCGAGCCAATTGTTCACGTGGCGCCGGCTGGCGCGCGACGGCCGGCTGGCGGAGGACGCGGTGCCTGCGCTTGTACCCGTGGAGATCACCTCTACGCCAG
>NZ_JBXEJO010000151.1:0-4575 GCF_056837965.1 Bradyrhizobium ferriligni | reverse complement strand
GGTGGGGGCTCTCTCCGCGAGTCATATCGTGGAGAGAGTCCCCACCCGCCGCGCTACGGACGACGCTTCGCGTCGCTCTTCGCGCGTCGGCCTCCCCCGCAAGCGGGAGAGGCAAAGCGAATCTGCGGACACACCGATGGAACCAAGCTTCAGCACACCGCTAAAGCCCGCTCAGGCCACTATCCACCGCGAGCGTCTGCGCAGTGACATAGACGCTTTCATCCGACATGAAGAACAGCACGGCATAGGCGATCTCCCAGGCCGTCGCCTCACGGCCGAACGGGATATGTCCCTTGCCGCGCGACGGACGGCGCCGGCCAGCATCGCCGCCGAATAGCCGCGTCAGCCCACCACGCGGATCGGGTCCGAGCCGTCCCAGGTCGCGGCCACGGTCCTGATCTTCTCGAAGAACCGCCCCTTCGATCCCGAGATGTCTGAGATCTCGATCACGGTGCCGGCATGGCCGGCGGTGTCGAAATAGGCGAAGCGTCCCTTGGGGCCACCGATCTGGCCTTCATGACCGACCGTGAAGCCTGCCGCGATGGCGCGGTCGTAGAGCGACTGGTAGTCCGTGCTCCAGTACGACATGTGCTGCAGGCCCTCGCCGTGGCGCGCCAGAAAATCCAGATACATCGACGGCGCGTCGTTGCGCTGTTGGATTAGCTCGATCTGCAGATCGCCGGAATTGGCCAGCGCGATCGACATCTCGACCGCGGAGTCCACGCCGCGATAGCGGAACCAATCGACCTTGACCGCGGGGATCAGGAAGAACGGCCCGACCCGTAGCGTCTCGGTCCAGAACTTCAGCGCCGCATCGATGTCGCGAACGACGTAGCCGTTCTGACAGACCTTGCCGAACAATGCACTCATGCGCCCTCCCCGCCGCTCACAAACCGCTGAGCCCGCTGTCGACCGCGAGCGTCTGCGCGGTGACATAGACGCTTTCATCCGACATGAAGAACAGCACGGCATAGGCGATCTCCCACGCCGTCGCCTGACGGCCGAACGGGATATGCCCCTTGCCGCGCGACGGACGGCCCGCGCCGGCTTCGCGGCCGTTCGGGGTGTCGACCAGCCCGGGATAGACCAGATTGGCGCGGATGCCGCGCCGCGCGCCCGCATGTGCGATGTTGCGCATCAGGCCGCCGAGCGCGGCCTTGGAGGAATCATAGACCGCCATCTGCGATCCCGCCTTCAGCGCCGCGATCGAGGAGATGAAGACGATCGAGCCGCCGTCTTCGAATTTCGGCAAGGCCGCGCGGCAGCACAGCATCGGGCCGCGGACATTGACGTCGTAGATCCTGTTCCACTCCTCCGCGCTGACATTGTCGAGCCCGGTCTTGCCGAAGGTACCGATGTTCAGCACCATGCCGTCGAGCCCGCCCATCGTGCGATGCGCTTCATCAATCATCCTGATGACGTCGGCCTCTTGAGTGACATCGGCGGCGATCGCGAAAGCGCGGCCGCCGTCAGCTGCAATACGAGCAACCGTGTCCTCGGCCGAGGCGCGGTTGAGGTCGGCGACCGCGACATGCGCGCCCTCGCGCGCGAACAGCAGGCTCATGGCGCGGCCATTGCCGATCGGATCGGTGGCGGCATCGAACACCCGCTGGCCGCCGCCGACCACGAGGATGCGGCGGCCGTTGAGACGTCCCCTGCCCGGCGCGGTACCCGAGGATTCCGCGCTCAGCGGACGGACATAGCGCTCCGGCTTCGTGTCTTGCTTGGCCTCTTGCGAAATCTCCGACATCCGATTCAACCCCGCTTCTTGCCACCCTCGTAGACCGCCATGCCGGCGGCCGGATCGAGATCGGTCTCGGTTGCCTCCGTCAGCCGCGCCATCATCATGTAGAAGCCGAGCGCGACGACCGCCTCGACGATCTCCTGATCGCTGAAATGCTCGCGCATGCCGGCAAAGGCGGCGTCGCCGACGCGGACCTTCTCGACCACCTCGCGGCCGAAGCCGAGCAGCGCGCGCTCGGCGGCGTTCAGCGCCGCATCGTCGTAATTGCCGCGCTCGACGGCATCGATCTGCGCCTGGGTGACGCCGACGCCGAGCGCAATCGGCACGTGCTGGCGCCATTCATAGGCGCCGCCCTCGAGCTGCGCGGCCTGCAGGATCAAGAGCTCGCGGTTGACCGCCGACAGCTTCTGCTTGTGCAGGATCGAATTGCCGAGCCGCATCAGCGGAATGGCATTGGCCTCGGCATGGGCCATCATGCGGAAGATGTTGAGCTTGACCGGCATGCGGTCGAACGCGGCGCGGATATCGCCGCCCGTCGTGTCCGGATCAATCAGAGGCAGCCTTGCCACGCGTCTCTCCCATTTTGCGTCTGTTCGTTGTTCTTGCCGTCGTTCTTGCCGTCGGTGCGACCAGCTAATGCACCGGGCCGACCGAGATCAAGCCGACCGCTCGACATTGCCCGAATTGCGGGGTTCAGCCATGCGGTTCCGCGCTTGAATCCGCATCCACGGGCAGGCATAAGGAGCGCCAACTCCCCTAAAAAATGCCCTTAGCCCAAGGATTTGAGAAGGATTTACGATGCCCGCCTATCGCTCCCGCACCACCACTCACGGCCGCAACATGGCGGGTGCACGCGGCCTCTGGCGCGCCACCGGCATGAAGAACGAGGATTTCGGCAAGCCGATCATCGCGGTGGTCAATTCCTTCACCCAGTTCGTGCCCGGCCACGTCCATCTGCAGAATCTCGGCCAGCTCGTGGCCCGCGAGATCGAGAAGGCGGGCGGCGTCGCCAAGGAGTTCAACACCATTGCGGTCGATGACGGCATCGCGATGGGTCATGACGGCATGCTGTACAGCCTGCCCTCGCGCGAGCTGATCGCCGACAGCGTCGAATACATGGTCAACGCGCATTGCGCCGACGCGATGGTCTGCATCTCCAACTGCGACAAGATCACGCCCGGCATGCTGATGGCGACGCTGCGGCTCAACATCCCGACCGTGTTCGTCTCGGGCGGACCGATGGAGTCGGGCAAGATCCTGCTCAAGGGCAAGAAGCGCGCGGTCGACCTGATCGACGCGATGGTCGCGGCCGCCGACTCCAATGTGTCGGACGAAGAGGTCGAGGTGATCGAGCGCTCGGCCTGCCCGACCTGCGGCTCCTGCTCCGGCATGTTCACCGCGAACTCGATGAACTGCCTGACCGAGGCGCTCGGCCTCGCGCTGCCCGGCAACGGCTCTGTGCTGGCGACCCACGCCGACCGCAAGAGCCTGTTCGTCGAGGCCGGCCATCTGATCGTCGACCTCGCCCGCCGCTACTACGAGCAGGAGGACGCCAAGGTGCTGCCGCGCAATATCGCGAACTTCAAGTCGTTCGAGAACGCGATGACCCTCGACATCGCGATGGGCGGTTCGACCAACACCGTGCTGCATCTGCTCGCCGCCGCGCGCGAGGGTGAAGTGCCGTTCACGATGACCGACATCGACCGCCTGTCGCGCAAGGTGCCGGTGCTCTGCAAGGTCGCGCCCTCGGTGCAGGACGTCCACATGGAGGACGTGCATCACGCCGGCGGCATCATGGCGATCCTCGGCGAGCTCGACCGCGCCAAGCTGCTCACGACCGACGGGCCGACCGTGCACGCCGCGACACTGGACGATGCGCTGAACCGCTGGGACGTGGTGCGGACCACGAGCGACAAGGTGCGCAACTTCTACTGCGCTGCGCCGGGCGGCGTGCCGACCCAGGAGGCCTTCAGCCAGGACCGCCGCTTCGACGAGGTCGATCTCGACCGCGAAAAGGGCGTCATCCGCGATGCCGCGCATGCCTATTCCAGGGACGGCGGCCTCGCCGTGCTGTTCGGCAACCTCGCCGAGGACGGCTGCATCGTGAAGACCGCCGGCGTCGACCAGAGCATTCTGAAGTTCTCCGGCCCCGCCCGGATCTTCGAGAGCCAGGACGCATCGGTCGACGCCATCCTCACCAACAAGGTGAAGGCCGGCGATGTGGTGCTGATCCGCTATGAGGGGCCGCGCGGCGGCCCCGGCATGCAGGAGATGCTGTACCCAACCAGCTACCTGAAATCGAAAGGTCTCGGAAAGGCCTGCGCGCTGATCACCGACGGCCGCTTCTCCGGCGGATCGTCGGGCCTGTCGATCGGCCACGTCTCGCCGGAAGCCGCCGAAGGCGGCCTGATCGGTCTGGTCGAGGAAGGCGACATCATCGAGTTTGACATCCCGAACCGCAAGGTCAACCTCAAGGTCGACGATGTCGAGCTGAAGCGCCGTCGCGCAGCGATGGAAGCCAGGGGCAACGCGGCATGGAAGCCGGCAGCGCCACGCAAGCGCGCCGTCTCGACCGCGCTGAAAGCCTATGCGGCGTTCGCCAGCAGCGCGGCCAAGGGTGCGGTTCGCATCCTGCCGGAGTGATAAGCGACGAGCTTGGCCGCGTGGCTCCGGTCTCGCGGCAGACTAGCTGCACCTCTCCCGCTTGCGGGGTCGAGACGAGCGAAGCTCGCTCTTAGGTCGACGCGCGACGAGCGACGCGAAGCGTCGTCCGTAGCGCGGCGGGTGGGGGCTCTTTCCGCAATGTGACACGCGGAGAGAGCCCCCACCCC
>NZ_JBXEJO010000150.1:0-4617 GCF_056837965.1 Bradyrhizobium ferriligni | reverse complement strand
CCCCAGCCCTCCCCCGCAAGCGGGAGAGGGGGCGCAGCTCGCTCGCGGTTGCCCGTCGACATTAGTTCATCGGGCGTCAGTCGGCTTGATCGCTATAGGCGAGCCGGATCGCGTGATCGCGGATATCGGCCGGCCAGTCCGCTATCAGCGTCGCAAAACGGCGCCGGTCGTGGGCGAACAGGGCGCGGATCGCATCTTCATAGTTCGGCCGGTTGCCGGCCATGACAGTCATGAAGCGATAGGCGGCATCCTGCGCGCTGCGCGTGCGGTCCTTGTCGCCGCTTGAGCGCCGCGCCTCGTCGATCAGCTTGCGGATCGCGACCGATGCACCGCCCTTCTGCTGCGCGAGCCAGTCCCAATGCCGTGGCAACAGCGTGATCTCGCGCGCGACGACGCCAAGCTTCGGTCGTCCCGGCCCGCGCGGCGCGGTCGGCGCCGCCGGCTCTCCGTCGGGCGCAGGTGCGAGCTTCGGCAGCCGCGCCAGCACGTCGTCGACCGAGCCGCGGAAATCGATATCGACCAGCGCCGAGGTGCGGCCGTTGAACACCAGGATCGCGGCGTCCTCGCGCTGGTCGAGGTGTTGCTTGGCGGTGCGCGCAACCTCCGGGAGGTCGCCGGCCCCGATGCGGTGCTCGCCTTCGAACGCGACATAGGCAGGATTCATGGTAGACCTCTCCGATTGCGCGACCTATTGCCCGGGTAATGATTAGCAATCACGGCGCGTGGATCTCGATTTTCGTGTTGCCGGCTGGCGCCAAACGCCGTCCATTTCAGAGGATGCCCATGCTGACGGTTCATCATCTCAACAATTCCCGCTCGCAGCGCGTGCTGTGGCTGCTCGAGGAATTGGGTGTGCCCTACGAGATCGTGCGCTACCAGCGGCAGCCCGACATGCGGGCGCCGAATGAGCTGCGCGCGATCCATCCGCTCGGCAAGTCGCCCGTCGTCACGGACAATGGCAACACGATCGCGGAATCCGGCGCGATTCTCGAATACATCATCGCGACCTACGGCAACGGGCGCCTGATCCCGCCGGCCGATACGCCGGAGCGGCTGCGCTACACCTATTGGCTGCACTACGCCGAGGGTTCGGCGATGACGCCGCTGCTGCTTAAACTCCTGTTCACGCTGATGCCGAAGCGCGCGCCGGCGCTGCTGCGGCCCCTGGTGCGCAAGGTGTCCAACACGGCGCTGTCGACGCTGGTCAATCCGCAGCTCAAGCAGCACATGGCCTATTGGGAGGGCGAGCTCGGCAAGAGCGATTGGTTCGCCGGCAGCGAGTTTTCCGGCGCCGACATCCAGATGAGCTTTCCGCTCGAGGCTGCCGCGGCGCGCGGCGGGCTCGAGGACGGCCATCCCAGGTGCGTCGCGTTCCTCGAGCGCATCCACGCCCGCCCGGCCTATGCGCGAGCGCTGGAGAAGGGCGGGCCGTATCAGGTCGGCCGGTAAATTCGCGGTCATAACAGCGGCTCGGGTTTCGATGCTGCTATTTTTTATCCGGGTAATATTGCCTTGTCAATAATGCCCGGGTATAAATAGCGTGCATGGACCATTGGAGCCGTCATGAAGATCGAGGACCGCAAGCAAGCCATCGCCGACTACAAGAAACGCGCGAGCGTTGCCGGCGTGTTCGCGATCCGCTGCCGCGCGACCGGCGAGGTCTGGGTCGGGCAGGCGCTCGATCTCGACAAGATCGAGAACCGCATCTGGTTCACGCTGCGGATGGGCAGCCATCGCAACGCGGAGCTGCAGCGGGCCTGGACGGCCCACGGCGCGGATCATCTCTCGCTCGAAACGCTGGAGCGGATCGAGGACGAGGAGCTCGCCTATGTGCGCGACACAATGCTGAAGGAGCGCGTGCAGCATTGGAGCGCAGAGCTGAATGCGTTCGCGGTGTAGCTCAGTGTGACGGCAGCGGCTGCACGGTGACGCCGGGCGGTGGCACGTCGTCGTCGGGCACGAAGAAGTCCGACATCAGCGCCACCGAGGGATCGACGCGGTAGCGCTCGAAGTCGCGCATGCCATTGGCATAGAGCACCTTGTCGTCGATGCAGAAATGCCCGGTGAATTCGCGCGACGGCCGGGTGATGATCGCGTAGGCCGCATCGCCCATGATCTCGGGTGTGCGGCTCGCGCGCATCATGGCATCGCCGCCAAGCAGGTTGCCGACCGCGGCGGTCGCGATCGTGGTACGCGGCCACAGCGCGTTGACGGCAACTCCAGCCGATTTCAATTCGCCCGCGAGGCCGAGCACGCACATGCTCATGCCGAACTTCGCCATCGTGTAGGCGGTCGAGTGCTCGAACCATTTCGTCTTCATGTCGAGCGGCGGCGACAGCATCAGGATGTGCGGGTTCTCCGCCTTCTTCAGGTGCGGGATGCAGTATTTCGACACCATGAAGGTGCCGCGGGTGTTGATACCAATCATCAGGTCGAACCGCTTCATGTCGGTTGCCTGCGAATTGGTCAGGCTGATGGCGCTGGCATTGTTGACGCAGACGTCGATGCCGCCGAACTCGGCGACGGTCTGCTCGATCGCCGCCATCACCTGCGCCTCGTCCCTGATGTCGCAGAGCACCGGCAGCGCCTTGCCGCCGGCGGCGCGGACCTCGTCGGCGGCGGTGTAGATCGTGCCCTTTAGCTTCGGATGCGGCTCGGCGGTCTTCGCCGCGATCGCGACATTGGCGCCGTCACGCGCGGCGCGCAGCGCAATCGCCAGCCCGATGCCGCGGCTCGCGCCCGAGATGAACAGCGTCTTGCCCTTGAGCGATGTCATGGGAGCCTCCTGTTTGGGACGCACGAGACGATGGCTCCCTCTCCCCTTGTGGGAGAGGGTTGGGGTGAGGGGTATCTCTCCTCACGGCGTACTGCATGGAGAGACCGCGACCCCTCACCCGGATTGCATCTGCCGATGCAATCCGGCCTCTCCCACAAGGGGAGAGGCGAAGTGGAGCAAGCCGCATCGTCATTGCCGTACCTCACCGCCTATCCATCCGCATGCAGCACACGCCCGCGCGTTTCCGGCAGCGCGTAGGCGGCGATGAAGAACACGCCGTAGGCCGCCACCGCGAAGATCGCGATCGCGTTGGCGAGCGTGGTCGTGGTCGACAGCGCGCCGACCAGGAACGGGAACAGCGCGCCGATGCCGCGGCCGAAATTGTAGCAGAAGCCCTGGCCGGAGCCACGCAGCCGGGTCGGATACAGTTCGGTCAGGAATGCGCCCATGCCGGAGAAATAGCCCGAGGCAAAGAAGCCGAGCGGGAAGCCCAGCACCCACAGCACCTCGTTGGACAGCGGCAGCTGGGTGTAGAGCAGCACCACCGCGATCGCGCCGATCGAGAAGATCAGGAACAGATTGCGCCGGCCGATCCGGTCGGCGAGCCAGGCACCGACCAGATAGCCGATGAACGAGCCGATGATCAGCGTCGCGAGATAGCCGGTCGAGCCGACCACCGAGAGCTTGCGCTCCGTGGTGAGGAAGCGCGGCACCCAGAAGGTGATGGCGTAATAGCCGCCCTGCATGCCGGTGCCGACCAGCGACGCCAGCAGCGTGGTCTTCAGGATCGGTCCGTGGAAGATCTCCCACAACTTGGCGGGGCCGCTGCCCGAGGCCTGCGCCTGCGCCATGGTCGCGGCCGAGATTTCGGGCTCGGTGACGTAGCGGCGCAGATAGAACACCAGCAGCGCCGGCAGCGCGCCGATCACGAACATCCAGCGCCAGGCGTTCTCCGCGGGCAGCACCGAGAACAGGATCGCCTGCGCCAGCACCGCGAGGCCCCAGCCGACCGCCCAGCCCGACTGCACCGAGCCGACCGCGCGTCCGCGATATTGCGGCCGGATCGCCTCGCCGATCAGCACCGCGCCGGCCGCCCATTCGCCGCCGAAGCCGAGGCCAAGCAGCGCGCGGGCGATCAGAAGCTGATCGAAATTCTGTACCACCGCGCAGACCAGCGAGAAGAACGAGAACCAGACGATGGTGAGTTGCAGCGTCTTCACCCGCCCGATGCGGTCGGACAGATAGCCGCCGAGCCAGCCGCCCACGGCGGAGGCCAGCAATGTCACGGTGCCGGCGAGCCCGGCGGTGCCGGGGTCAACTTTCCATAGCGTGATGATGGTGCCGATGACCAGCGGATAGATCATGAAATCCATGCCGTCGAGCGTCCAGCCCGACGCGCAGGCCCAGAACGTGCGCCGCTCCTGCAGGTTCATGTCGCGATAGAAGGCAAGGAGGCTGGTATCCTCGATCTCTGCAACTTCCATCGGTTTGGATTCGGCCGTGCTCATGCGCGTTTCCCGGAGAAATCTTTCACCGGCTCTTTGCGATCCGCGGCCGGAGTTACGCGGACCGCCAATCTATCGCGATGTCGCAGGCTGGGCAAAGCCGCGTTTGCCACTTCTAGGTCTTTAGTTTGAGCATGATCTTTTCGGAAAACCGCTTCGGGCTCTTCCGGATATCATGCTCTAAAGCGCGACGATTGTTGGTTGAGTCAGCCGGACCGCAGACTCGCTTCGCCTCTCCCGCTTGCGGGGGAGGCCGACGCGCGACGAGCGACGCGGAGCGTGGCGGGTGGGGGCTCTCTCCACAATATGACTCGCGGATAGACCCCCACCCCAGCC
>NZ_JBXEJO010000149.1:0-4625 GCF_056837965.1 Bradyrhizobium ferriligni | reverse complement strand
CTCCCCAACCCTCCCCCGCAAGGGGGAGGGAGCCTAACCGATGTGCTCACCTCACTTGATTAGACCTCCGCCGGATGCGCGGGGCGGCGGCGCCACCTCTCCGACCGTCTCATAAATCATTGTTATTTCAATTGCTTAGTATTTCTGTGTCCTCCCGCCTTGACCGCTTCCATAACCCGCAGTAGGCTCATTTTCGAGCACGGAATTCCGTATTCCAATTTGGACGGTCGTTATGATCCCGTTGGATCCGCTTCCAAACCTCATCGACCAGGTTTACGGGCGACTGCTCGAAGCGATCATCGACCGCACGCTGCTGCCTGGCCAGCGCATCACCCAGAACGAACTTGCCGATCGGCTCGGCGTCTCGCGCCAGCCGATTTCGCACGCCCTGCATCTGTTGCATCGCCAGGGCCTTGTCGCGGAGAGCGGCAAACGCGGCTTCGAGGTGA
The DNA here is from genome assembly GCF_056837965.1 of Bradyrhizobium ferriligni. NCBI lineage: Bacteria > Pseudomonadati > Pseudomonadota > Alphaproteobacteria > Hyphomicrobiales > Nitrobacteraceae > Bradyrhizobium > Bradyrhizobium ferriligni. The sequence goes on along the minus strand of NZ_JBXEJO010000149.1, from coordinate 4,176 downwards.
CGCAGCTCGATCCGCAGCGCATCCGCGAACTCTATGAAGTCCGCGGCGCAATCGATGCGCTGGCGGCGCGGCTGGCCGCCTCGCGTGTCAAAGCGGATGCCGCGGCCCGCGCGCAACTCGAAGCCGCGCTCGAAGCCGGACGCGCGATCGACGACGGCACGCCGCTGGCGCGCCTGATCGCACTCGACGTCGATTTCCACAGCGCGATCTATCGCCTCGCCGGCAATTCCGCGATCGAGGAGATGATCGCGCCGCAATGGCCGCATATGCGCCGCTCGATGGCGACCGTGCTCGCCGAGCTCGATTACCGCGGCAGCGCCTGGACCGAGCACGAGACCATCGCCGCGCATGTTTTTTCCGGCAATGCCGCAGCGGCAGAAGCCGCGGCGCTGGCGCATGCGCAGACGGCAGGGCGGATGACCGAGGAGAAGCTGAGGGCAATCGACGTGGCGGCGTGAACCGCCGGCCGACCTCATCCTGAGGAGCGGCGCAAGCCGCGTCTCGAAGGATGAGCCAGCGAGGCCTCATGGTTCGAGACGCGCGAAAGCGCGCTCCTCACCATGAGGGGAGACAGAAAAACAACAGGAGGAAAGCACCATGAAACTGACCCAAGAGCAGGTCGAATTTTTCCATCGCGAAGGCTGGCTGTTCCTGCCCGAGCTGTTCAGCCAGGAAGAGGTCGATTTCCTCGCGCGCGAGGCGGTCTCGATCTATGACGCCAACCGCCCCGAGGTGTGGCGCGAGAAGAGCGGCGCGCCGCGCACGGCCTTTGCCGCGCATCTCTACAATGAGGCGTTCGGCACCCTCGGCGCGCATCCGCGCATGATCGACCCGATCGAGCAGCTGTTCGGCGAGAAGGTCTACATGCATCAGTTCAAGATCAACGCGAAGGCGGCCTTCACCGGCGACGTCTGGCAGTGGCATCAGGATTACGGCACCTGGAAGCGCGACGACGGCATGCCGGAGCCGCGTGCCATGAACATCGCGATCTTCCTCGACGAGGTGATGCCGATCAACGGCCCGCTGATGCTGGTGCCGCAGAGCCAGACCGCGGGCGATTTGAAGGCCTCGCACGATCTCGAAACCACGTCCTATCCGCTGTGGACGCTGGACGAGGAGACGGTGACCCGCCTCGTGAAGCAGGGCGGCATCGTCGCGCCGACCGGCAAGCCCGGCGGCATGCTGATGTTCCACGGCAATCTGGTGCACGGATCGAGCGGCAACATCACGCCCTACCCGCGCAAGATCGTCTACCTGACGCTGAACGCGGTCTCGAACTACATCCGCACCCCGACGCGGCCCGACTACATCGCGCACCGCGACTTCACGCCGATCCAGACCGTCGCCGACGACGCGCTGCTGCGGCTCGCCCGTGCGCCGCGGCAGGCGGCGGAGTAAAGTCTTCGACCGTCATTCCGGGGCGACGTGTAGCGTCGAACCGCAGATGCGCAATTGCGCATCGGGGAATCTCGAGGTTCCGGGTTCGCGTTTCACGCGCCCCGGAACGACCCTTTTGTTTGGAAAGCATCATGAACCTGCATCACCTCCTGAAAACCCGCGCCGCTGCCGGCAAGCCGGTGCGCGTCGTCCTGATCGGCGCCGGAAAATTCGGCTCGATGTTCCTGTCGCAGGTGCCGCACACGCCGGGGCTTGAGGTGCCCGTGATCGTCGATCTCGACCGCGACCGCGCCCGCGAGGCGTGCCGCACCGTCGGCTGGGACGACGCGCGGATCAGCGCCACCACCTTTACCGACGACGGTGCACGAGCGATCGCCGGTGGCGCATTCGATGTCGTGGTGGAAGCGACCGGCAATCCCGCCGTCGGCATCCGCCATGCCCGCTCGGCGATTGCCGCCGGCAAGCATGTCGTGATGGTCAATGTCGAGGCCGATGTGCTGGCGGGGCCGCTGCTCGCCGAGGAGGCACGCAAGGCCGGCGTGGTCTATTCGCTTGCCTATGGCGACCAGCCGGCGCTGACGGCCGAGATGGTCGATTGGGCGCGCGCGACAGGCTTCCGCGTCGTCGCCGCCGGCAAGGGCACGAAATACTTGCCGGCCTATCACGACGTCACGCCGGAGGGCGTGTGGCAGCATTACGGGCTCACCGCCGGCGAGGCGCAATCCGCCGGCATGAACCCGCAGATGTTCAACTCCTTCCTCGACGGCACCAAATCAGCGATCGAGATGGCGGCGATCGCCAATGCCTGCACCCTCGACGTGCCGTCGGAGGGCTTGCTGTTTCCGCCCTGCGGCGTCGACGACCTGCCGCATGTGATGCGGCCGCGCGACAAGGGCGGCGTGCTGGAGAAATCCGGCATCGTCGAAGTGGTGTCGTCGCTGGAGCGCGACGGCCGTCCGGTGTTTCGCGATTTGCGCTGGGGCGTTTATGTGGTGCTGGAGGCACCGAATGATTATGCCGCCGATTGCTTCAAGCAGTACGGCCTCAAGACCGACGCCTCCGGCCGCTATGCGGCGATGTACAAGCCGTATCATCTGATCGGGCTCGAGCTGAACATCTCCGTGCTGTCGGCGGCGTTGCGCAACGAGCCGACCGGGCAGCCGCGCGGCTTCCGCGGCGACGTCGCGTCGGTGGCAAAGCGCAATCTGCGCGCCGGCGAGATGCTCGACGGCGAAGGCGGCTACACCGTGTGGGGCAAGCTGATGCCTGCCTCCGCCAGCCTCGCCGCCGGCGCATTGCCGATCGGACTTGCCCATCGGGTGAAGCTGAAGAGCGACGTCGCGCATGGCGCGGTGGTGCGCTGGAGCGATGTCGAGGTCGACGAGACGAGCGACACGATCAAGACGCGCAAGGCGATGGAGCAGGCGTTTTCGCGGTAGCGCTTCTCGCTAACGCTTCTGCCGACTTGCGGCGGTGAGCGTCTCTTCACCTCTCCCCGCTCTTTGCGGGGAGAGGTCGGCTCGCATCGCAAGATGCGATCCGGGTGAGGGGCAAGGCACGCTCATCAATAAGAAGCAAAGTGCTCGCCGGATGGAGGCCCCTCACCCCAACCCTCTCCCCGTAAGAACGGGGAGAGGGAGTAGAGAGAGCGCGGGCAGAACGACTTACGGCAGCAGCCGGCTCGCTTTCGCCAGCCTGAACCATTTTTGGAACATCGCCTCGGTATCCATCATCTCGGTGAAGCCGGCCTGGTTGATCTTCACCGTCGAGACGATCGACGGCGGACCCGATTCAGTCTGGCCGTAGCGCATGCTGTAGTCGGCATATTGGAACGACAGGCCGACGAACTCCTCCAGGCCGGGCGCGATCAGGTCGTGCTTCCGGCGCAATTCGTCCCACGGCGCGGTCCACTGCGGCCAGGTCTGCGCCAGTGACAGCGGCACGTGCCGGCCCGGCGTCATATCGAGCGCATCCGATACCGCCGGCCAGATATTTTCCCAGGTGAAGACGTCGCCATTGGTGACGTTGAACGCTTCATTGCGCGCAGCCTCGGCGTCGCCCGACCAGGCGATCGCGCGTGCCAGCAGATCGACATCGACCGCCTGCGCGACGCGCGGCGCGCCGCCCGGATAATCCAGCGGCCTTCCCTGTGCGCGCAGCACCGCCGCATAGACGCCGAGCGGCGGGATCAGGTCCATCGCGCCGCCCATGGCTTCTCCGATGATCAAGACCGGGCGCAGGATGCTCCAGTGCCAGCTCTTGCCCCGCTGCAGCTCGCGCAGGAAATTCTCCTGCGCCCAATAGAAATTCGGCTGCTCGTACATTTCGGAACGGCCCTCGCGCGCCGGCACCGTGAGCGGCCGGACATGCACGCCATAGGCCTTGGTGCCCTGCAGCAGCGCGACATGCTTGAGATCGGGCGCGACGGGTTCGAGCACGCCCATCAAATTGCGCAGCATCCGGTCGTTGGTTTCGATCTGCCCGGCATCGCGCCAGCCATCGACCAGGCTGGGCGCCTCATAGAGCGCGGCGTAGATCAGGTGCGTTGCGCCGCCGAGCTCGGCCGCGGCGCGACGGCAATCCTCCGCGCTGGTGAGATCGATTCGCACATGCCGTGCGCCGTAGAGATCGCGTGGCTTGCGGCGCGACAGCGCAATCCGCTCGCAATCGTCGGATGCGCCGAAGTGTCGCAAGGCGGCGTTGCCCACGAGGCCGGTCGCGCCGGCAACCACGACTTTCTTGTTGGCCATGTCCTTGAACTCCCATCAACCCACCCGC
>NZ_JBXEJO010000148.1:0-4680 GCF_056837965.1 Bradyrhizobium ferriligni | reverse complement strand
GGTCGACGCGAATGAAATGAGCGGCGGGGTGGGGTGGAAGTCTCTCGTATCGGGTGCTGCCCGTGTTGAGAGATCACCCCACCCCGTCTCACACTGCGCTGCGCTTCGTGTGAGCCGACCCTCCCCCTCCAGGGGAGGGTGACTTCCGCTCTAATCAAACAAACTCGGCGTGTGGTTCACGATCGCGCCTTCGATCTGCAGCATCTTCAGCTTGGTGACCACGCCGCCATTGGCCGAGAAGCCGCCCGGTTTGTTGCCCGCCGCCAGCACGCGGTGGCAGGGCACCACGATTGGGCACGGGTTGCGACCGAGCGCCTGGCCGACGTCGCGCGACAGCTCGACGCCGCCGAGCTGCTTGGCGATGTCGCCATAGGTCACGGTCTTGCCCGGCGGAATCTTCCGCGCGATGTCGTAGACGCCGCGGTTGAATTCCGGCACGCCGTCGAGATCGAGCACGATGTCGGCGAGGTCGTTCGGCTTGCCGGCGAGCAGCTCGATCATACCGTCGATCGCGTGCTGCACCTCGGCCGGCGGCGCCGCCTCGGTGACGTCGCCGTTGCGCTGGAAAATCCGCTTGCGGGTCTTCTCCTCGGTGCCCATCGGCAGCTGCACGCCGGTGACGCCGTGCTCGCCCCAGACGACGCCGCAGGCGCCGATCATGGTCTCGAAGATTGCAAAATGCTGGCCGGTCATGGCTCGCTCCAGATGTTCCCTTCAGCTCTCGCGTGAGCTTGCTGTTGATCCGGAATCTAGGCTTGGAGAATGTTGCTATCCACCCGAATTCCGTGGGAACTTCGGCCAAATCAACAACATCTACCTCCTCTCCGCGAGCCCAAAATGCACAGCCTCCACGTCAACGGTTTCGACATGCCCTATCTCGATATTGGTCAGGGCCCGCCGCTGGTCTGCGTGCACGGCTCGCTGTGCGACTTCCGGATCTGGTCGGCGGTGCTCGGCCCGCTGACGCGCCGGCACCGCGTGATCGCGGTCAGCCTGCGGCATTTCTTCCCGGCGCATTGGGACGGCGTTGGCGACACCTATTCGATCGCACAGCATGTCGATGATGTGATCGCCTTCATCGAGAAATTCGACGCCAGACCGGTCGACCTGATGGGGCATTCCCGCGGCGGCCACATCTGCTTCCGCGCCGCGCAGCGGCGGCCCGACCTGCTGCGCAAGCTGATCCTCGCCGAGCCGGGCGGCGAGCTCGACGAGACCCTTGATCCAGATTTCAAGCCGGGCCCCTCGCCGCTGGCAGCACGCTTCGCGGCATGTGCGGCGGAAATCGCCAAAGGCGATATCGACGGCGGCTTGCAGATCTTCATGGACGCGCTCGAAGGCCCCGGCGCGTGGAAGCGGATTCCGGCAACCTCCAAGCAGCTGCTGCGCGACAATGCGACCACGCTGATCGGCCAGACCCGCGACCAGCGCCCGCCATTCTCGAAGGCGGACGCGGAAGCGATCAGGATACCGACGCTCTTCATCGGCGGCGCCAACACCAAGGGCATGCTGCCGAAGGTGCTGCACGCGCTCGCCGCCAATGTGAGGGCCGCACGCACCGAGATGATCCCGGGCACCACGCATCCGATGTTCGAGCAGGCGCCGCAGCGCTACTGCGAGATCGTGCTGGAGTTCTTGGCGAGCTAGCGGTGTACCCTCTCCCCTTGTGGGAGAGGGTGGCGCGATGACGCGCAGCGACATCGTGCCGGGTGAGGGGTCTGTCTCCGCGGAGACAGACCCCTCACCCGCCACCGATGCGACACATCGGTGGCGGCCTCTCCCACAAGGGGAGAGGCGAAGCAAGAAAGCTACTCTCTCACACCTTCCAGGCGCCGACCGGCTGGCGGACGGCGACGTTCAGCCGGTTCCAGACGTTGATCGCCGCTATGCCGAGCACCAGGGACGCGAGCTGCTGCTCGTCAAAGTGCTTGGCCGCTTCATCCCACACCGCGTCCGTCACCGGATCCTCGCGGTCGCTGAGCCGGGTCACCGCTTCTGTCAGCGCCAGCGCGGCGCGCTCGGCCTCGGTGAAATAAGGCGCATCGCGCCATGCGCCGACCGCGAACAGCCGCTCGTCGGTCTCGCCGGCGCGCCGGGCGAGTTTCGGGTGCATGTCGACGCAGACGCTGCAGCCATTGATCTGGCTGGCGCGCAGATGCACCAGTTCCAGCAGCTTTTCCGGCAATGCCGGTTTGGTGCTCTCGCTCAGCGCCTGCAACGCCTTCATGGCCTCGGGAACAACCATCACCGGGTGATTCATGCGAGCTTTCATCATGTCATTCTCCTGATTTGCCTTTTGACGGCGCCGCGCCGATCTGTTGTCACATCGGCGCGGTCTCGTTCGTCATGGCCATGACGGAGCGGACAAAGGGAATGTGACCGATGGACGAGAAAAATTCTCTCACCGAACAGTTCGAGGCCAACCGGCCGCGCTTGCGGGCGGTTGCCTATCGCATGCTGGGCTCGACCGCCGAAGTCGACGATGCCGTGCAGGAAACCTGGCTGCGGCTCGGCCGCACCGACGCCGCTGCGGTCGACAATCTCGGGGGATGGCTGACCACGGTGATCGCGCGCATCTGCCTCGACATGCTGCGCTCGCGCAAATCGCGCCGCGAGGAGCCGATCGGCCCCCATGTGCCGGAGCCGGTCGCGGACAATCCGTCCGAGCGCGAGACCGAGATGGCCGATTCCGTCGGCGCGGCGTTGCTCGTGGTGCTGGAAACGCTGGCACCGGCCGAACGGCTGGCGTTCGTGCTGCACGACATGTTCGCGGTGCCGTTCGAGGAGATCGCGCCGATCGTCGGCCGCACGCCGGCCGCCGCGCGGCAGCTCGCCAGTCGTGCCAGGCGTCGCGTGCAGGGCACGCCCCCCGCACCGGATGCCGATCTCAGCCGGCAGCGCGGCATCGTCGAGGCCTTTCTTGCCGCATCCCGCAACGGCGATTTCGAAGGGCTGCTGGCCGTGCTGGCGCCGGATGTCGTGGTGCGCGCCGATCAGGCCGCGCAGCGGCTCGGGTCGCTGCCGGTGATCCGCGGTGCCGCAGTGGTGGCCGAAAGCTTCAAGGGACGCGCACAGGCAGCGAAGCCCGCGCTGGTCGACGGCGAGATCGGCGTCGCCGTCATCTTCGGCGGCGCGCTGCGCATCGTGCTGCGGGTCACGATCTCGGGCGACCGGATCGCGGCGATCGATGCAACCGCCGATGCCTCGGAGATCGAGACCTTCGATGTCGAGATGCTCGAGCGCAGCTGACACAGCTGGAGGCCGACAAGTCGCAATGCTAGTGTCTCCCTGCATCTGCGCAGGGAGGACGATCATGAAACTATCCATCAAATTGCTCGCGTCGGCCGGCCTGCTCGCCCTTGCCTCCTCCTCCGCCTTTGCCGCCACAGACGAGAAGCTGCGCGCGGCCGCCGAGCAGGCCCAGCCGGCGGTGATCGAGAGCCTGCACGACATGGTGCGGATCGAGTCGGGCTCCAGCGATGTCGAAGGCCTGAAGAAGATGGCCGACTACACCGAGGCGCGGCTGAAGGCGCTCGGCGCCAGGACCGAACGCCGCAAGACCACGAAGGGCGCCGGTGCCGACATGGTGATCGGCAGCTTTGAGGGCACCGGCAGCAGGAAGCTGATGCTGATCGCGCATATGGATACGGTGTATGAGCACGGCATCCTCGACACCCAGCCCTACAAAATCGACGGCACCAGGATCTACGGACCCGGTATTGCCGACGACAAGGGCGGCATCGCCGTCATCCTGCATTCACTGAAGATCCTGAACGATGCGGGCTGGCGCGACTACGCCAAGCTCACGGTGTCGTTCAATCCGGATGAGGAGGTCGGCTCGATCGGCTCCGGCGAGATCATCGCCGAGCTCGCCGACCAGCACGATGTGGTGCTGTCCTGCGAGCCGACGGTGGCGCCGCCGGTCGCGAAAAATGAGAGCCTGCTGCTCGGCGCCAGCGGCACCGCTACCGGCACGATCGATGTCAAGGGCAAGGCCTCGCATGCCGGCGCGGCGCCGCAGCTCGGCCGCAACGCGCTAATCGAGCTCGCGCATCAATTGCTGCAGACCCAGGACGTCGCGAAATCGATTCCGGGCACGCAGCTGAACTGGACCACCGCGAAGGCCGGCACCGTGCGCAACCAGATCCCCGATCACGCCACCGCCGGTGCCGACATCCGCCTCACCATTCCCGACGGCGTGCAAAAGCTGCAGGCCGCGCTCGACGAGAAGGTGAAGAACAGACTGATCGCGGACACCGAGGTGACCGTGAAGGTCGTCGCGGGCCGCCCGCCTTTCGTGGCTGACGATCGCGGCCGCGCGCTCGCAAGGCAGGGACAGGCGATCTACACCGAGCTCGGGCGCACGCTCGACATCGCGGAAATGACCGGCGGCGCGACCGACGCCGGCTACGCCGCGCGCAGCGGCAAGGCCGTCGTGGTCGAGAGCTTCGGCCTCGCCGGCTGGGGCTATCACGCGCGCGACGAATACATCGACACCAACTCGATCGTGCCGCGGCTCTATCTGATGACGCGGACGCTGATGGAGCTGGGCAAGGCGAAGTAGCGGGGCGCGGAGGCGCAGCAGCATCCTTTGAAAGAGCGCGCCAATCTTTAGCGCCGGCGCCCCGCGCATCCGGCGGAGGTCTAATCAAGTGAGGTGAGCACATCGGTTAGGCTCCC
>NZ_JBXEJO010000147.1:0-4793 GCF_056837965.1 Bradyrhizobium ferriligni | reverse complement strand
CTCCCCCGCAAGCGGGAGAGGGAGCCCGACAAACGTGCTCACCTCACGCTGCCCCCTGTAATCTCTCCGTCATGGAATTTTTCTAGGTCTTGGCGCGCCTGCGGCGCATTGTCGCTGTGACCTGAGGAGGCTCCCCATGACGATCCGGTTCTCGCGAAATCTCACCCGCCGACGCTTTCTCTCCACGGCGGCTGCGGCCGGCGCCGGCGTGATCGCGATGCCCTATCTGTCGCGGGCCGCCGACCGCCCGGTGATCACCCACGGCGTGCAGTCCGGCGATGTCGGCGTCGACGGCGGCGTGGTGTGGGCGCGTGCCGACCGGCCGTCGCAGATGATGGTCGAGGTCGCGACCACCGAGTCCTTCAAGGATGCCCATACGCTGCCGCCGATCACGGCGCTGCCCGAGAGCGACTTCACCGCCAAGATGCTGCTGGAGAACCTGCCCTCCGGCCAGGACATCTTCTACCGCGTCCGCTTCCGCGACCTTGCCCATATCGACGTCGTCGGCGAGCCGGTGGTCGGCCGCTTCCGCACCGCGCCGAGCGATCGCCGCGACGTCTCGTTCGTCTGGGGCGGCGACGTCGCCGGCCAGGGCTGGGGCATCAATCCCGACGACGGTGGCATGATCACCTTCGCCGCGATGAAGAAGCACGCTCCGGATTTCCTTCTGCACTCCGGCGACACGATCTACGCCGACGGCGTGATCCCCTCCGAGGTGAAGCTTCCCGACGGCAAGATCTGGAAGAACGTCACGATTCCCGAGAAGGCCAAGGTCGCCGAGACGCTCGACGAATACCGGGCCGCCCACAAGTATAACTTCCTCGACAACAACGTCCGCGCCTTCAATGCCGAGGTGCCGATCTTCGTGCAGTGGGACGATCACGAGGTGACCAACAACTGGTCGCTGTCGAAACAGCTGCCGGCGGCCTACAAGGAGCGCGACATCACCGTGCTCGCGGCGCGCGCTGCAAAGGCCTTCCACGAGATGTATCCGATGCGCGAGAGCATCGTCGAGCCTGGGCGCGTCTACCGCACGCTGAGCTACGGTCCGCATCTCGACGTCTTCATGCTCGACGAGCGCAGCTATCGCGGCCCCAACGGCCCGAACCTGCAGGAGCAGTACGGCCCCGACGCCTATTTCATCGGCCCGGACCAGATGGCCTGGCTGAAGCGCGCGCTGCTCAACTCGCGCGCCACCTGGAAGGTGATCGCCTCCGACATGCCGCTCTCGCTGATCGTCTATGACGATGCCGCCAACAAGAAGGGCTCGGAAGCCTTTGCGCAGGGCGACGGCCCGGCGCGCGGCCGCGAGCTCGAGATCGCCGATATCCTGCGCTTCATCAAGACCGCGGGAGTCGTCAACACGGTGTGGCTGACCGCCGACGTGCATTACGCCGCCGCGCACTACTACAACCCGAACAAGGCCCAGTTCCAGGAGTTCGATCCGTTCTGGGAATTCGTCTCCGGCCCGCTGCATGCTGGCACGTTCGGTCCGAACGAGCTCGACAACACCTTCGGCCCCGAGGTGAAGTTCATCAAGGCGCCGGGCGAGGCCAACCAGAACCTGCCGCCGTCGGCCGGCATGCAGTTCTTCGGCCACGTCAAGATCGACGGCAAGAGCGGGCAGATGACGGTGAGCCTGCGCGACCGCGTCGACGCCGAGCTGTGGGCGATCACGCTCGATCCGAAGCCAGTCTAGTGTCCCGAATCCGAAGTTCGCATCTTTCGCCGCACCTTCGGGACGAACTTCGGATTCGATAAGGACACTAGCAAACTTATGATTCTAGTGTGCTTTATGAATGCGAAGTTCGTGAAGGTGGTTGCCGCGAAATCGCACGAACTTCGCATTCAGCACACTAGCGCGCGACGCGATTGGGTTGAGATAACGCCGCGAACGAACTGCGCTCCCTCTGCCGCTTGCGGGGAGGGCTGGGGTCTCTCCGCAACCGATCAACCCGGTTTGCCCGCCTTGATCTCCTTGAACCTGGCAAGCGCCTGCTCGAACTTGGCGTTGAACAGCCACATCGCATCGAGGATCTCGCGGAAGGTCGCAGATGTTCTTGCCCGGTCGGCCCGGCCGAAAGCGAAGATGCTGTTGTTGCGCAAGTATCGCATGATCCTTGCATCGGAAATTCTGTAACCGACGAGGTTGCCCGACCTGAGTGCGGCCCTGGTCGGGGTCGGAATGATCTGGATCAGCTCAAACAGCTTCATTTGATCGATCGGATCCGGCAGGGCTTTCAAAATCGCGGGGATCTCCGGGAAAATATCCGCGTGTGCGTTCATCAGGGCGTCCCGCACGGCGGTCCAGTGATTGAACCTGTGATCAAGGTTGCCGGCCCGCGCCTCTTCTTTGTCGTCACGACCGCTCAGTGCAGGATCGAGGGCCGCGATTGATCCCTTGATCGCTGCCCACTTCCTTCGGCCGTTGCGGTCTTCGGACGGACCGGTCTGCAGGCTCCCTTTGTAGGTGTTCGACCGCGCATTCCCCGCATTTTGCTTGCCGCCGGTCTCGGCAAAGAAAAGGCCGAGGCTGATACGGCCCGCGGCCGCGGCGTCCTTGGCATCGAGACCCTTGGCTCGCGCGATCGCGGCCGCCAGATCGACCACGTCCGTGAATGGCGTATCGGATCGTTGCGCGCCGGCGGGCGGCGCCTCCATGATGTCAAAGAGCTTCCTGTACTCATCGAACAGCGGCTCATTGTCGGCGTCAAAATACGCCGGAGGAATTTGGAATCTGCTGGGTCTTCCGACCCTGGACGGAAGCGCATCGGTGAGATCCTTGTATGCGCTCATCATTTCGACGCGGGCCAGGTAGAGGGCCTGGCCCGGCAGATTGGGCAGCGGCTGATTGGAATCGATCTGTGCGCGTCGCTGGCGCAGGATCGACTCGAAGCTCTTCAGGGCATTCTCGTACGCCTCACGTGCGGCCGATTGCTGGCTCGTGAGCGCGAGGGGCGCCGCAATGCCTGGAGACGCGGAACCACCGATGACGGCCGAGGCCAGCGACAGGACCACCCCAAGCAGCCCGAGGGATCGCGCTGCTGCCGGCGCAACGGCAGATGTCCTGATCGCCATGACGGCTTCCCGATGCGGTGCGTCGCCGAATCCAACAACTTGGATCGTAGACGACGAACGCTCCGGCGGCGAGTCAGTGGCCGTTTCTCAGCGCCGCCTCCAGCGCCTCGCTCGAGCACGGCTTGGTCAGCCGCGGCTTGCCGGCGAGCGATGCCGGCAGCTTGGTGTCCGCGCCATAGCCCGTGACGAACGCGTAAGGCACCTTCAGCGCATCCAGCCGCTCGGCGATCGCGAACGTCTTCTCGCCCCTGACGAGGCCGACGTCGAGCAGCGCGAAATCCGGCGCGCGCTCGGCGATCAGCTCGAGCGCACGGGCGACGTTCGCCGCGGTGCGCACCGTGCGGGCGCCGAAGCCGAGGATGGTGTCCTCGAAATAGAGCGAGATGATCGGATCGTCCTCGACCACGAGGACGTCACCGGGCATGCCGGCATTGGGGGTGAAGTCCATGGCGAGCCAGTTTCCGTTTGCTAGAGCTTGTTCTTTTGACGCGCCTTCTTCACGCGAACCGATATCCAATTCGCTCGAAAACGCTCCAGAGCATGGATGAAAGACCGGATCAGTCCGGCCGGATGGCCCGCGACCGGCGCCTGAAAGCACGCCGGCTGTTCCCGAGATGAAACCACCACATCGCGAGCGGCGCCGTCTGTTCACTAGTGAACATAAATCCGGGAACCTTTCGATTATTGTCGGCGTTGGGTTTTCAGGAATTTCCCATGATCGCGAAACGGACCGAGTTGGCCGGGACGAGTGACCGGCCATTCAACAATCTTTTGCGCCGGCTGAACGACGCCGATTACCAGTTGATCGCACCGCATCTGGGGCTGGTCGACGCGCTGGCCAACGACCTGCTCTACAGCCCCGGCGACGATGTTCAGACCGTGCATTTCCCGTGTGGGCCGAGCCTCGTCTCGTACATGGTGCCCAATGAGGACGGCCGCGATATCGAGACCATCCTGGTCGGTCGCGAGGGCGCGGTCGGCGGCATCGTCAGCCAGGGCTTCCTGCCGGCCTATACCCGCATCGCCGTCAAGTTCGGCGGCCCGTTCGCGCGGCTGCCGATCAGCAAGCTCAACGCCGCCAAGCTGAAGTCGATCTCGGTGCGCAACATCTTCGCGCGCTATGCCGATTGCATGCTGGCGCAGATCTTCCAGTCGACCGCCTGCAATGCGATCCACTCGATCGAGCAGCGCGCGGCGAAATGGATCATCTCCGCGATGGAGCGCACCAATGGCAACGGCATGGTGCCGCTCACCCATGAACAGCTCTCGACCCTGCTCGGCGTCGGCCGCAGCTACACCAGCCGCGTGATCCAGAACTTCAAGGCGGAAGGCGTGCTGGAGACGCGCCGCGGCGCGATCGTGATCCGCGACACGGACAAGCTGCGGCAGCGCTCCTGCCTGTGCAACGACGCGGTCAAGGATCATTTCGAGGAAGTGCTGCGCGGAGTGTATCCCAGCGAGGACAACCCGGCGAACTAGCACTACTTTGGCAGATTGTTGATTTTGTCGCGTTTTATAGGATTCCCGAATCGATTTTTCAATGATTCATGGATGGTCGGCTCTTGGAGGGCTGACCATGCGGGGATGGGAAGACGAACTCGAACGCTGGCTGATGCCGTTCTTGGACCGGCTGGGTCATAAGACCCGACAGCGGATGTGTCCTCTGTATGTTGCGGGACTGATCGGTCCTGGCGATCGCAAGAGCGTTCAACCGA
>NZ_JBXEJO010000146.1:0-5443 GCF_056837965.1 Bradyrhizobium ferriligni | reverse complement strand
CCCCAGCCCTCCCCCGCAAGCGGGAGAGGGAGTACAGTTCCTTCGCGACCCGACTTCATCCTGTCCCGCCTCAGTAGCAGCGGCGGACCTTGACCCCGCCGACCCACACCCAGCGGCAGCCGGCGGCAACGGGTTTGCGGGCGACGACCGCACCGTTGGGACCGGCGCAGCCGGCGCGATAGACGCCGCGCGCGCAGACGACCGCGTTGGCATCGGAGGACTCAAAGGTCATGGTCGCGGCAAAGGACAGCAGGGCTGCGGCGATCAGCAATATTGAACGCATGAAATTCCCTCTCCCGGGTGAGGTATGCTTGGCCTGTAGGTGAAAACAAAGTGCTACGGCTGCGTGCCCCGGCGATCGCCGGGCACAGTCGTCTCACCGCCTGCGCGGCTATTTCTTTTCCGCTTCCGCCAGCACCTTCTTGCAGGCGGGCGCCAGCTTGTCGCTCTGCTTGGCGAGACAGGCGATGATGCGGCCGCCGCCGGGCGTCACGCTTTTGCAAAACTTCTCGTAATCGCCCATGCAGGCGTCGCGTTGCGCGGTGGTCAGCTCCTGGGCGTAGACGGCGGTTGCGCCGCAGAGCAGCGCAGCGGTCAGGATAATGCGCAACATTGATCGCTCCCTTTTCCGGTCAGTCGCGTGACAACAGGATTACCGCGCCGCGAACGGCGCCAGCACGTCGCGGCACGCCGGCGACAGCGAGCCCGCATTGGTCGCGAGGCACTGCACGATCCGCCCGCCGCCCGGCTGGACGCCGCCACAGATCGAGCGGACGTCGGCGCCGCAGGCCGAGCGCAGCACGAGCAGCTCTTCGCGCGGCCGCAGCGGCCGCAACGCGATCACGGCCGGGGCCGCGGCAGGTGCTGCCGTCGTCGCTGCAGCGCCCGGCGCGGCGGCACCGCCACCAGCGGCGGCCACGGCCTTCTCGCAGGCCGGCGAAAGCTTGCCCTTGTTCTTTTCGAGGCATTGCAGCGCCGGCGCGCCGCCGGTCGGCACGCCCGCGCAAACCTTGGGATAATCGGAGCGGCATGCGCTGCGGATCGCGGAGATCTGCGTGTTGGACGGCGTCCCGGCCGCCTTCGGTGCGGCGGCCTCGGTGGCAGGCTTGGCCGTTGCCGCGGGAGCAGCTTCGGTCTTGGCCGCCGCGGGCGTAGAGTCTGCCTTCGGTGCGGCGGCCGGCGCTTCGACGGCCTTCACCGCGCTGGCGCAGCCGGGGCCGAGGCTTGCCATGTTCTTCTGCAGACATTGCAGCGAGGCTTCGCCGCCCGGCGGTACGCTGGAGCAGTGGGCGATGTAGTCGTTGCGGCATTGCGACTTGATGGCGTCGCGCTGCGCCTGGGTCGGCGCCTGCGACAAGGCCGGTGCGGTGCTCATGAATGCCGCAAGCGCAAGACATGCGGACAGCTTCGTTGCTCGTGTCAACGCATTGATCATCTGAATAAATCCTCTGGTCGCGCCGGATGCGTCCGGCTCAACTGAACTGAGTCCTGAAAAAGGCTTGTTGTAACAACCTCGGCGAGCGACATCATTTTCGCTTTCGAGTTCCGCTGCAAGCGGATTGTTGGTATGGATGAAGCAGCCGGATTTTTTGCCCGTCACGAGATCTTTAAATTAAGTCATTTGAATCGAGGCTCGGAAATGAGGCATGCGCGCGCGTCGGCACATTTCGGCCAGAGCAATTTTGTGCGGGTGCGAAATGCACCGCTTGCGCGCATCGCGTTCGTCGTATCGGCCTTCGTCAGTTTAAGTGCCTGCGAGCAAAACAGTTTTGTTGCGCCGCCGCCGCCCAAGGTCGAGGTTGCGCCGCCGGTGCAGCGCGCCATCACACGTTATCTGGACGCCACCGGAAACACCGCGCCGATCCAGACCGTCGATCTGGTCGCGCGCGTGCAGGGCTTCCTGCAGGCGATCAACTATCAGGACGGCTCCTTCGTGAAGGCGGGGACCACGCTGTTCACGATCGAGCCGGAGACCTACAAGCTGAAGCTGGAACAGGCGCAGGCCGCAGAGGTCGGTGCGCAGGCGACGCTGAAGCAGGCCGAGCTCGACTTCAAGCGGCAGACCGATCTGGTGCAGCGGCAGGCGGTCTCGCAGGCGACCCTTGATACCTCGACATCCACCCGGGACAACGCCCAGGCCAGCCTGCAGCAGGCCCAGGTCAACACCAAGATCGCCGCGGTCAACTACGGCTACACCAACGTGGCCGCGCCGTTCGACGGCATCGTCAGCAATCACCTGGTGTCGGTCGGCGAGCTGGTCGGCGCGGCGTCGCCGACGCAGCTTGCCACCATCGTGCAGCTCGATCCGATCTATGTGAATTTCAACGTCAACGAACAGGACGTGCAGCGCGTGCGGGATGAAGCGCGCCGTCGTGGTCTGTCGGTCAGCGAGCTCAGGCAGTTGCCGGTCGAGGTCGGCCTGCAGACCGAGACCGGCTATCCGCACAAGGGCAAGCTTGATTACATCTCGCCGACCCTCAACCAGTCGACCGGCACGCTCGCGGTCCGCGGCGTGTTCGCAAATCCGGACCGGACCTTGCTGCCCGGCTTCTATGTCCGCGTTCGCGTGCCGTTCGACAAGCAGGACAAGGCGCTGCTGGTGCCCGACGTCGCGATCGGCAGCGACCAGGCCGGCCGCTACGTGCTGGTCGTCAATGCCGAGAATGTGGTCGAGCAGCGCAAGGTGACGACCGGTCCGCTCGATGAGGGGCTGCGCGTTATCGAGAGCGGCCTGAAGGGCGATGACCGCATCGTGACCGCCGGATTGCTGCGCGCGATCCCCGGGCAGAAGGTCGATCCGCAGGTGCAGAAGGCCGACGCGGCGCCGACAGCCGCCAAATAGGACGCACGCGCCATGATCTCGAAATTCTTCATCGAGCGCCCGGTCCTTTCCAACGTCATCGCGATCCTGATGATCCTGATCGGCGGCGTGGCGCTGTACAATCTCGCGGTCGCGCAATATCCCGACGTGGTGCCGCCGACGGTGCAGGTGACGACGCGCTACCCCGGCGCCTCGGCCAAGACCGTGGTCGACACCGTGGCGCTGCCGATCGAGCAGCAGGTCAACGGCGTCGAGGACATGCTGTACATGCAGTCCTATAGCGGCGCCGACGGCACCTATACGCTGACGGTGACCTTCAAGATCGGCACCGATCTCAATTTCGCGCAGGTGCTGGTGCAGAACCGTGTCTCCAGCGCGCTGTCGCAGCTGCCGACCTCGGTGCAGAACCAGGGCGTCACGGTCCAGAAGCGGTCGACCTCGATCCTGCTGTTCGTGACGCTGACCTCGCCGAACAAGACCTATGACAGCCTGTTCCTGTCGAACTACGCCACCATCAACATCCGGGACGAGCTGTCGCGCCTGCCCGGCGTCGGCAACGTCACGGTGTTCGGCGCCGGGCAATATTCGATGCGGGTCTGGCTCGATCCGAACAAGCTGCAGGTGCGCGGGCTGGTGCCGCAGGACGTCATCCAGGCGATCCAGCAGCAGAGCCAGCAGGTCACCGCCGGCCAGGTCGGCGCGCCGCCGACGCCGGCGGGCCAGGCGTTCCAGTACACGCTGAACGTCAACGGCCGGCTCGATGACAAGAGCCAGTTCGAGGACATCATCGTCAAGACGGGCAATGTCGGCGACGTCACCCGGGTCCGCGACGTCGGCTGGGTCGAGCTCGGCGCGCAGACCTACAGCCAGATATTCTCGCTGAATCAGAAGCCCGCGACCGGCATCGGTGTGTTCCAGTCGCCGGGCGCCAATGCCTTGCAGGTCGAGAAGGCCGTCGAGAAGAAGATGGCGGAGCTCGCCAAGCAGTTCCCGCAGGACATCAAATACGACACGCCGTTCGACACCACCAAATTCGTCAACGCCTCGATCGAGGAGGTCTACAAGACTCTGTTCGAAGCCGGCCTCCTGGTGCTGGTCGTGATCCTGGTCTTCCTGCAGGACTGGCGGGCGATGCTGGTGCCGGCGACCACCGTGCCGGTCACGATCATCGGCGCGTTCGCGGCCATGGCGGCGCTCGGCTTCACCATCAACCTGTCGACGCTGTTTGCGATCGTGCTGGCGATCGGCATTGTGGTCGACGACGCCATCGTCGTGGTCGAGGGCGCGGCGCACAACATCGAGCGCGGCATGTCCGGCCACGACGCCGCGATCAAGGCGATGGACGAATTGTTCGCGCCGATCGTCGGCATCACGCTGGTCTTGATCTCGGTGTTTTTGCCGGCGGCGTTCCTGCCCGGGCTGACCGGGCGGATGTACGCGCAATTCGCGCTGGTGATCGCCGCCACCGCGCTGCTCAGCGCCGTCAACGCCGCGACGCTGAAGCCGACACAGTGCGCGCTATGGCTGCGTCCTCCCGCTCCGCCCGAGCAGCGCAATTTCTTCTATCGCGGCTTCAACGCGGTCTATGACCGGCTGGAGCGCGGCTACACACGGCTGGTCACCGGCATCGCCGGGCATGCCAAGACCTCGGTCGCCGTTGCGCTCGTCATCATCGGGCTTGCCGGCTACGGCCTGTCGCGGGTGCCGACCGGCTTCATTCCGATCGAGGACCAGGGCTATCTGCTCGCCGCGGTGCAATTGCCCGACGGCGCGGCCCTCGACCGCACCCAGCACGTGCTCGACGAGGTCACCAGGATCGCCGGCAAGACCCCCGGCGTCGAGCAGGTGGTCAGCATCGCTGGCATCTCCGCGCTGGACAATTCCTCGAGCCTCGCCAATGCCGGCGTCGCCTATCTGATCCTGAAGGACTGGGGCGCGCGCGGGCCGGGCGAGGATCTGCGTTCGCTGGTCTACGGGCTCAACGACAAGCTCGCGGTGATCCCCGAGGCGCGCATCCTGGTGATCCCGCCGCCGCCGATCCAGGGCATCGGCAACGCCGCCGGCTTTGCCATGCAGGTCGAGCTGCGCGACGGTAATGCCGACTACGGCAAGCTGCAGGCGGTCACCGGGGCGATCGTGGCCAATGCGCAGACCCAGAGCGCGCTGCAGCGGGTCCAGTCGTCGTTCCGCTCGATGGTGCCGCAGTTCGACGTCGACGTCGATCGCATCAAGACGCAGACCCTGCACGTTACCCCCGACCAGATCTTCGCGGCGCTGTCGACCTATCTCGGCGCCAGCTACGTCAACCAGTTCACCAAGTTCGGCCGCACCTTCCAGGTCTATACCCAGGCCGAGGCACAGTACCGCCTGAGCCTGCGCGACATCGAGAACATGATGGTGCGCAACAGCAACGGCGACATGATCCCGCTTGGCACGGTCGCCAAGATCACGCCCTCGATCGGACCGTCGCTGATCAGTCTCTATAACCTCTATCCGTCCGCCTCCATCATCGGGCTGCCGGCGCAGGGTTACTCGTCCGGCCAGTCGATGGCGTTGATGGAGGAGATCGCGGCAAAGACGCTGCCGCCCGGCTCGGGCTTCGAGTGGACGGCGATGTCGTAC
>NZ_JBXEJO010000145.1:0-5655 GCF_056837965.1 Bradyrhizobium ferriligni | reverse complement strand
TATGCGATCGTCGGCAGCGTCAGATGTGTATAAGAGATAGCCGTGATCGTCCCCGCATTCGAAACGAAGGCGCCGGCTGCGGTGGAGATCACGCCCGCGCCACCACCGCCACCACCGCCACCGCCACCGGCGCCGGGAGAATTTCCGCCCGTGCCGCCGTTACCGGCGTTGACTGTCACTCCACTATTGACGGTCAGTGACGTGCCCGAAAAATACACCCCGGTGCCGCCACCGCCGCCGCCGGACCCAAAATGAAACCCGTCCGGTCCGGTGTCCCCGGTCACGCCGGTGACGGGTATTGTCACGACAGCCGTTCCGGATAGTGCGGAGCCCGGCGCGCCGCCGTTTCCTCCAGCGTTCTCCCCCGCACCGCCGATCCCTCCGGTGCCGCCGCTGCTGGGGCTGCCGGGCACTTGCACGGTGTCGGCGCCCACCAGGTTGGTGCTGTTGCCGCCGGCGCCATTGCCGTTGCCGCCGAAGCCGCCACGCCCGAAGCTGGGACCACCGGCAGCGCTGCACGCCGTGGTGTCGGCCGTGCAGGCCGCCTGGGCGTGAGCCGGCAATGTCAGGCCGGTCGTGCCGAGGATCAGCGCAAGCGGCGAGACCGTGGCGAGGGTGCGAAAATAACTCGCGCGCGACTTCGCATCGAGACGGGCGGTCTGCGCGCTACCGAACTGTCCTACAGCGAAATCCTTCGCCGCGTATTCCCGCGTGGTCACCGCATTCCAGCCTTGCCAGACTTAAGATGTCGCCGTTTTCATCGGGCCTGCGCGTGCCAGGCCCTGATGATGTCGCACGATGTGTCGGAGTCGACACCGTCGACAGATTCCGCAATGGACCACAATCTGGCCACTACCCGAAAGGGTACATCAACGTGCGCGCGTACGATCAGTCGCCAAGCGAGGCATTGCTGCAACAGAGCGGTTCCGCAATCGCCGCGAATTGCGCGCAAAATCGAATCAAAGCTGCTGCTCTTCCCGCTAGCGGGAAGAGCGATGGTTGCAACTGTTCGGCTTCCGCGACGAACTCAAAACCGTCGTCAGAACTTCCAGCTGAAGTTACCCTTCACCGAATGATCCTGCACCCGGTCGGCAAGCTGTCCGACATAGGAGATGCCGACGCTTGCCTGCGTGGTGATGCGCAGGTCGAGCCCGCCTTCCACCAGCGCCGCGTTGCGCGCGAGCGGCACGCCGTTCACCGTGAAGCTTGCGCCGGTGCTCTGGAACGCGAGCGCGGCGGTCGGCGAGACATCGCCGAACGCGTATTGCCAGGCGACCGAGGCGCGCGGCGTCAGCCACATGCCGTTGGCGAGCGCAAGATTGCTGGCGAAGCGCGTGCCGATCGTGGAATAGCCGACGTCCTGGTTGCTGCGGCCGCCGAATAGCGCTGCGGCGCCGCTGCCGCCGGTCTCGCTGAAGCTGTCGGTGTCGAGATGAGCCCAGGCTAGGCCGGCGAACGGCTCGAGCGCGACCTTGCCGAGGTTGAAGCCGTAACCGACTTCGCCGAACACCTGCGCTGACGTGGCGTTGTAACGCGCACGCGTGGTGTCGAAGAAATCCGGGAAGATGATCGAGCGGCTGGTGTCCAGCGTACTGAAGCTGGCGCCGGCGCCGCCGCGCAGGCTGAGCGCGCCGTAGGTCGCGCCGACATAACCGGCGAGATGCGCGGTGTCGATATTGGCCGAGCTCGTGCGATCGCCGATACGCAGCGACGAGTTGGTGTAGCCGCCGGCGATGCCGGCGATCCAGTTCGGGGCGAAGCGATGATCGACGCCGCTGAAGAAGCCGGCGAGGTCGCGCGTCATGCCGCTCGCATTGCCGTCGCTACCGAAGCGGCCCCAGGCGCCGACGCCCTGGGCCCAGAATGCGGTGTCGGGAATCCGCGCGGGCGCGGCGAGTGGCGGCGCCTTGATCGGGAAGCCAGGACGGCTCGCGCCGGCATAGGCGAGGGCGGAGGAGGCTGCCATCGAATCCATCGCCGCGAGTTGCGGACCGCCGGCGCTGAGTGCGGCCATCGGCCCTGCATCGCCGGCAAACGCGGATTGCCGCAACCGGCCGAGCACTGCATCGCGCAAATAGCGTGAATCGTCGAGCATTGCGGTCTGTGTGCTGGCATGCATCTCGCCCGACAGCGCATCGAACGCCTGCCGTGCGCCGGCGGCGTTCTGATTGAGGATGCTGACCACCAACGGGCTGGTCTGCGCGCTCGCCTCGAGGGCGTTGGAGACCGCGAGTTGGTTCGGCGTCTGCGCGACGTCGGGGAATGTCGTGCTGTTGCGCGCCAAGGTCAGATACACGTTGCCGGGATCGTAGCTCAATGACGGAGTGAGGAAGGTGAGGCTGCTGGTGACATCGGCAAAGGTGCCGGTGACGCCGCTGTTCGCGGTGAGGATGGTGTAAGTGGTTTGCGGCGCATAGGTGCCGTTCTGCGCCAGCGCTAGCACGCTGCCGCCGCCGAGTGTCGCCTTGCCGGTGGCGATGATCTTGTCGGACTGGCCGGCGGCATTGGCTTCGACCTGATAGATCGAGCCGGCCGCGAAGCTGACATTGCCCGAAACGTTCAGCGTGCCGATCGAATTGCCCGGCGCCACGGTGCCGCCGCTGGCAATGGTGAGGTTGCCGACGGTGCCGTTGCCGCCGAGCGTGCCGCCCGCGTTGACTGAGGTGAGGGACGAGGACGCAATCGAGCCGTTGACGCTGAGCGTGCCGCCGTCGACCGTGGTGGTGCCGGTGTAGGTGCTGTTTGCGGTCAGGATGGTCTTGCCGGCCTCCACCAGCACCGACCCTGCGCCTGATATGATCGGGTCGAAGGTGTAGTTCGCAGACGTGTGGTTGAAGACGATCTGGCCGGTGCCGGCGCCGAACGTGACGGCCGGCGTGTTCAACGTGCCCGGCGCCGCGGCGGCCTGGCCCAGCCCGGCGCCGATGTTGACGGTAGCGGTCGAGCCGGCCTGATTGGCAACACCGAAAAGCGGCGTCGTTACGATACCACCGTTCTGGATCGTCAGCGTGCCGGTGCCGGCATCGCCGACAAACAGGGCGAAGCTGTTGGTCCAGGACGAGCCGGAGCCGGTGACCGTGGCCGTGCCTTTCGAGCCGGCGAGGAAGCCGATGTCGCTGCCGATCATGCTGGCCACTGCGCCGTTCTGGATGGTCAGCGTGCCGGTGCCGCCACCTCCGACATTGAGAATGCCGCCATGGGTCCAGGACGACCCGGGGCCGTCGATCGTCACCGTGCCGTTCGAGCCTGCAATGACGCCGATACCGGCAATCCCGCGAGTCGCGCTGGGGGCGGTGGTGACCGTGGCGCCATTTTGAATGTCGAGCGTGCCGGTGCCGGAGTAGCCGACATACAGGAAGTCAGCGCTGCTCAGCGACGAACCGGCGTCGGTGACGACAACGTTGCCGTTGGAGCCCACATTGGAGCCGATGAAGGTCGTGTCGTTGCTGACCGCGCCGCCGTTCTGGATGTTGAGGACGCCGGTGCCGACATAGCCGACATGAAGCTCCTTGCCGACGAGAAGCGATGAACCGGCGCCATCGACGGTTACGTTGCCGTTGGATCCGAAGATATAGCCAAGGTAGGCATTTGAGCCGGCGCCGTTGCTCACGACGCCGCGGTTCTCGATGTTCAGCGTGCCGGTGCCGGCGGTGCCGATATAGAGTTCGGCGGAGTTGGTCCAGGACGAGCCGGGGCCGGTGACGGTGACGGTGCCGCTCGAACCGGGGACAAAGCCGACGCGGCCGTTGCGATCGCTCACGGTGCCGCCAGCCTTGATTGTCAGCACACCGGTTCCGTTTGCGCCGACAGCGAGATCGTCAGTCATGTTCCAGGACGAGTTGGGTCCGGTGACCGTTGCAGTCCCGCTCGAGCCAGGCAAAGACCCGATCAGGCCGTTGGTACCGGCCACGGTGCCGCCGTTCTGGATCGTCAGCGTGCCGGTGCCGGCCACGCCGACAGTGACACCGGGACTGAACCACATCGAGCCGAAGCCATCGACCGTCACGGTGCCGTTCGAACCGGCATTGTTTCCGATGAAGCCATTAAGGTTGTTCAGCGTTCCGCCGCCCGAAATCGTCAGCTGGCCGTTGGCGTTTTGGCCGATAGTGACATTGGTGGCTTGCCCTGCGGTCCCTGCGATCGCCGTGGGGTTGGGCGAGGTCGTATCGATCACCGCGTTGTTGGGGTTGGCCGGAAGCGTGTTCGGCAGCCAGTTGCTGGTGTCGGTCCAGCTGGACGAGGTGGCGCCGGTCCAGACGATGTCGGCCGCATGGGATGGCACCGGTGTTACCGCGAGCAGCGCCAGCGCAACTAGCGATGTCGTGCCCAGCAGGGCGCCGCGGAACAACGCGCGCCCGTGGCGCGCGAGCGATTTTGCCTCGAAACAATCAGCGCGTGTGTTGTCGAACTGTCCTACAGCGGGACGTTCCGCTGCGTCTTCCAATGGGGTCACCGCATTCAGTCCCGGTAGTAACTCGAATTGTTGCAACTTTCGCCGGGCCATGCGTGTTGCTGCCCCTGACGACGTCGCGCGATGTGTCGGACTCGACACAGCGCAGAGATTCCGCAATCGAATGCGATCTGGCCATTACCCTAAGGGGTATACCAACGCGCGCACGAACGATAAGACGGCGAGCGAGGCTTTGCTGCAACATGTGGGCACGTCGTGACGTTGCAGCGATCGCCAAAAAATCAAATCAAACCTGGTCGATCAGAATCCCATGCAACGGGACAGCAAGCTCAACGACGAAATCATTCGTCTCTACGAATCTGAGTCCAACCTGCACACGCTGCCTGGTGTCCTGTTCGCCGGCGTCGGCCGCCTGGTCGATGCGGAGGTGGTGAGCTTCACCGAGTTCCATCGTCCGAGCTGGGATTTCCGGTCGTTGATTTCGGTCGGCGACGATCCGGAGGTTCGTGCCCGCGGCATGCAGGCGTTTGCGAAGCACATGCATTCGCATCCGTTCTGGCAACACGATCCGGCGTTCTACGGCGAACGCGCGCTGCGCGAGTCGGATTTCTTCAGCGACGAGGAATTCGTCGAGCTGCCGATTGCCAAGGAGGTGTTCCTGCCGTCGGGGGCGCGGCGGATCATGGGGATCGCGTTCGAGCACGCCGGCTATGTGGTCACGGTTGTCGGCCATCGCGTGGTGGGACGGCCGGCGTTCAGCGACGAGGAGCGCGACCAGATGCAGGGTTTTCGTCCGCACATCCTACGCGGCTACCGCCAGGCGCAGGAGCGAACGCTGGCGGCGCTGACGCCGAGCGACCGCCTGCGTCTGGCATTTCCTGCGCTGACGCCGCGCCAGATCGAGGTGGCGTCGTGGATCGCCCAGGGCAAGTCGAACGAGGAGATCGCTGCTATCCTCGGCGTCGGGCTCGATGCCGTGAAGGCGCACGTCAAGGCGATCAACAGCAAGATCGATTCCGACAGCCGGCGCGCCGCGATCGTCATCGCCCACACCACGCCGCCCTTCGCCGACCTGCCGCCGCTGTGGAAGCTCGGCGTGGAAGGCTGAGCGCGGGCGGCTAGTGTCCCGAATCCGAAGTTCGCATCATTTGCCGCACCTTCGGAGCGAACTTCGGATTCGATAAGGACACTAGCAAACTTATGATTCTAGTGTGCTTTATGAATGCGAAGTTCGTGAAAGTGGC
>NZ_JBXEJO010000144.1:0-5842 GCF_056837965.1 Bradyrhizobium ferriligni | reverse complement strand
GGGGTGGGGGCTCTCTCCACGAGTCACATTGCAGATAGAGCCCCCACCCGCATCGCATCTTTGATGCGATGCGACCTCCCCCGCAAGCGGGAGAGGTGCAGCCAGTCTGACGCGAAACCGATCAGCGGCACCATACTCTGGTCGCGCCGTGGCCTCAGCTCATTCCGCGGCGGGCGAGATCATGTTCGGTGGACCGGGCGGCCGCTTGGTCTCGTCAGCCTGCTTCTCGTTCGGCGTCAGCTCGTGGTCGGCATGCGAGACCACGAACCGTTTGCCGAAGCGCCAGATCAGGCTGCCGATGTCGTCCATCACCATGAACATCGCCGGCACGAACACCAGCGACAGCGCGGTCGAGAAGATCAGGCCGCCGATCACTGCGAGCGCCATCGGCGAGCGGAATTCGCCGCCGGCGCCGAACGCGAGCGCTGACGGCATCATGCCGGCGGCCATCGCGATCGTGGTCATCACGATCGGGCGGGCGCGCTTCATGCCGGCGTCGATCATGGCTTCCTCGCGCGCCTTGCCGTCGCGGATCGCCTCCACCGCGAACTCCACCAGCATGATGGCGTTCTTGGTGACGATGCCCATCAGCATCAGGATGCCGATCCATACCGGCGTGGTGAGCTGCTTGCCGGTCAACAGCAGCGCGCCGATCGCGCCGCCGATCGAGAGCGGCAGCGAGAACAGGATGGTGATCGGCTGCAGGAAGGTGCCGAATAGCAGCACCAGCACGGCATAGACCATCATCAGGCCGGCGGTGATCGCGGTGGCGAAGCCGTCGGACAGCTCGGCGAGGCTCTCGGCGTCGCCGGACGGGCTGACCTTCACGCCCTTCGGCAGGCTCTTCATGACCGGCAGGTCGTAGATCAGCTTGGTGGCGTCGCCGAGCGCGGCGTTGCCGACGAGATCGGCCGCGACGGTGGCCTGCCGCTCGCGGTCGTAGCGGTTGATGCTGGTCGGGCCCTGGTCGAGCTGGATGTCGGCGACCACGGAGAGCGGCACGCCGCCGCGCTCGCCCCGTTGGCCGAGCGGCACCCGCAGTTGCTCCAGCATCTGCAGGTCGCTGCGCGCATTGTCCTCGAGCTGGACGCGGATCGGCACCTGGCGGTCGCCGGCGTCGAACTTCGCCAGCGCCGGACCGACATCGCCGATGGTGGCGACGCGGATGGTCTGCGACAGGCTCTCGGTCGAGACGCCGAGCCGGGCCGCGAGCTCGGCACGCGGGCGGATGCGCAGCTCGGGCCGGTCGAGCGCGGTCTCCGAGATCACGTTGGCGATGATCGGAATCCGCTTCATCTGCGTCGCGAGTTCGCTGGCGACGTTGTTGACGATGTTGCTGTCGTTACCTGTGACGACCAGCGAAATCGCGCGCAGGCCGTTCTCGTCGAGGAACCAGAACCTGATGTCAGGAACGTTATCGAGCTCCTTGCCGATCGACAGTTCGAGCTCGCGCTGGGTGATCTTGCGGTCGGCCTTCGGCGTGTAGTTGATGATCAGCGCGGCGCGGCGCACCTCCTGCAGGCCCGGCGGCACCCGGCCGCCATCGACGAACACGCTTCGTACCTCGGGCCGCTTGCGCAGCCGCGCCACGATCTCCTCGGTGACTTTCTCGGTGTAGGCGAGCTGCGAGCCGGGCGGCAGCTCCATCGCCAGCAGCGAGCGCGCGGTGTCCTGCGCCGGCAGGAAGCCCTGCGGCAGCAGCGTGATGCTCCAGATCGACGCGGCGAAGATCGCAAAGCCGATCAGTACGGTGACGAAGTAATGCTTCACCGACCAGGTGACGAGGCTGTGATAGCCGCGCAGGATCGGGCCGGGCGGCGGATCGTCGTGGTCGTGATGCTTGAGGAAATAGGCGGCCAGCATCGGCGTCACGAAGCGCGCGGCGAGCAGCGAGAAGAACACCTGCACCGACACGGTGATGCCGAACTGCTTGAAGAACTGCCCGGCGATCCCTGACATGAAGCTCGCCGGCGCGAAGATCGCGATGATGGTGAGCGAGATCGCGATCACCGCAAGGCCGATCTCGTCGGCGGCTTCGAGGGCGGCACGATAAGGCGTCTTGCCCATCCGCATGTGGCGGACGATGTTCTCGATCTCGACGATGGCATCGTCGACCAGGATGCCGGTCGAGAGCGTGATGGCGAGGAAGGAGACGAGGTTGAGCGAGAAGCCGAGCAGGTCCATCGCCCAGAATGCCGGGAAGATCGACAGCGGCAGCGAGACCGCCGCGATGATCGTGGCGCGCATGTCGCGCAGGAACAGCAGCACGATGATCACGGCGAGGATCGCGCCCTCGAACAAGGTCGAGATCGCGGCCTCGTAATTGCCCCTGGTGAACTCGACCGAGGTGTCGATCAGCTTCAGGTCGACATCGGGATAGGCGACCTTCAGCGCGTCGATCCGCTTCTGCACCGCGGCCGCGACGACGACGTCGCTGGCGCCCTTGGAGCGCTTGATGCCGAGCGCGACCACCGGCTCGCCGTTGAAGCGGGCGAAGGTGCGGCGGTCGGCGATGGTGTCGGTGACGGTGCCGAGATCGTCGAGCCGGATCTCGCCGCCGCCGAACAGCGGGATCATGGTGCCGGCGAGCTCGTTCAGCGTCTTGGCGCCGGCGAGCGTGCGGATCGCCTGGTCGTTCTTGCCGATCTCGGCGCGGCCGCCGGCGACGTCGACATTGGTGCCGCGCAGGATCTGGCTGACATTGACCGCGGTGAGGCCCACCGCCTGCAGCTTGTCGGGATCGAGCGAGACCAGGATCTCGCGCTCGACACCGCCGATGCGTTCGACCTGGGCGACGCCGCGCACGCCCTGCAGGGCGCGCTTGACCACGTCGTCGACGAAATAGGACAGCTGCTCCGGCGTCTTGCCGGGCGAGATCGCCGCATAGGTCACGATCGGTAGGCCGATCACGTCGACGCGCTGGATCAGGGGCTCGGTGACGTTCTGCGGCAGATTGGCGCGCACGCGCGTCACCGCGTCCTTGACGTCGTTGAGCGCGCGGTCGGTGTTGGTCTCCAGCGCGAACTGGATCGTGGTCACCGACAGGCCGTCGGTGATCGAGGAGGAGATGTGGCGCACGCCCTCGACGCCGGAAACGCCGTCTTCGATGGTCTTGGTGACCTGCGATTCAAGTTCCGACGGTGCGGCGCCGAATTGCGAGACCGCGACCGAGATCACCGGAATGTCGGCGCTCGGCAGCCGCGTCACCGCGAGCTTGGTGAAGGAGACCCAGCCCAGCACGAGCAGGATGATCGAGAAGACGATCGAGGGAAGCGGGTTCCGGATCGACCATGCCGAGATGTTCAAAGCCATTAGCGTGCCCGAATTACCGTGATCGCGTGCGATCGAGTTCGTCGGCGAACATGGTCTTGATCTGGTCGCCGTCATGCAGCGAGGTGCCAGCGTCGGCCACGACGATTTCGCCGACGTCGAGGCCTTCAAGGATTTCGGTCGAGGTGTCGGAGGTCAGCCCGACGCGCACCCGGCGGGTCTCGACGGTGTTGCCCTTCACGACCTGCAGGGTCAGGCGGTCGATCGCGGTGCGCGGCACCGCGACCCCGCAAGAGCGCTTGGCGTCGATATTGGCGCGCGCGAACATGCCGACCTTCAGCGTCGGATTGTTGTTGATGGTGATGCGGACATGCCCGAGCTGGGTGGTGCGGTCGATCTGCGGCGAGATCTGGCGAACCTTGCCGACCATGTCGGGCGCATCGTCGCGGCTGATCCGCACATTGGCGCCGGGGTTGAGCTTCAGGAGCTGGAAGCCCGGCACTTCGGCATCGAGCTCGATCTCGTTATTGATGGAGATCTTGAACATCGGGGGACCCTGCGGCGAGGCCGGCGCGCCGGGCGCGGTGCGCACTTCGGTGACGAGGCCGGCCGCCGGCGCCCGCAGTACAAGCGGCTTGGCATTGGCCTGTGCGGCCTGCTGCGGCGGCGGGGTCAGCCGCGCCAGTTCCTGGTTCTCGGTCACGGTATCGCCCTCGCGGACCAGCACGTCGATGACCTTGGAGCCGTCCTGGTCGACATTCACCTGCGCCTCGCGGCGCGCCACGATGAAGCCGGTGACGCGGACCATGTCGGAGAAGCAGGCATTGGTCGACTTCGTCACCACGACCAGGGCCTGGCCCGGCGTCTCCTTCTCCTCCGGATGGGAGCGGTGCTCGAACGCGTAATAGGCGATCGCGAGGGCGAGGAAAAACACCGTGCCGAGCGCAGGTTTGAGGTATTGGGAAAAATTCATCGCCTGATCAATCCAGAGCTTGGCGCATCATGGGTGTTGGTCGAAGTCTCATCACGCTCGCTATCGTACTGCCTGGGCATTCGGAAGGCCGGTGCCATTTTCCGGATCATGCCCTGACGTCATGTGAGGCGGGCCACCTGTGGGCCGCTTTGGGTCTCGGCCCAACGGCATTGGCCCAAAAGCAATGCGCCCCGCCGGGGTGCGGGGCGCATTGTAACCTCAAAAAGGGGCCACGCCACCGCCCATCACTTGGCGGCGGTGGCCTTGTTTTCCACGTTCACGACCTGCACGCGCCGGTTCACCTCCGCCATCGGGTGGCTCGGGTCCTTCAGCTTGCTCTTGCCATAGCCGACGGTGACAAGATCGGTGCCGTTGATGCCGTATTTGTCGACGAGATAGCGCTTGATGGCGTCGGCGCGGCGCTCCGAGAGACCCTGATTGTAATCCTCGCCGCCCGCGGCGTCGGTGTGGCCGGCGACCACGAAGGTCGAGCCCTTCAGGTCCTGATTGGTCAAGGCGCGGCCAAGCGCCTGCACCGACGGCAGCGACTTCGCGCTGATGTCGGCGGAGTTGTAGTCGAAGTTGATCTCGAGATCGATCTTGGGCTTGTCCTGGACGATGGTCGCGATTTCCTCGCGTTCCGCCGAGGACAGCGAGCGGGTGGCGCGGCCGCGAACGCTCTGCACGAATTTGGCCTGGTCGGCATTCAGCTCCGGCGAGGTGGTCTGCGGGCCGGCCGAAAGGCCGCGGGTCAGCGGCTTCTTGTCGGGCGTCAGCGCCTTGATGATCTGATCTTCGGTGACGTCGCCGGCATGGGCGACGGCCATGCCGAACGACAGCGCGGCGCCGACGGTCATGATTGAAACGATCGCGGCCTTTGCCGACGGCTTGAACATTTCGGTCCCTCTTGCGCAAGCTGGCGCGGTTCCAGGCAACTATTCAGATTGATCGCCGGCGTTGCTGCCCGGCACGCACCCTCTGATTAGTCGCGCAACTCCGTCCGCGGTTCGAGCCGCGGGCAGGTCTTCGTCGGTCTGTCACTGCACACCGTAGTCGGCGAATTCCTTGACGATGTTCGGGTCCATCGCCTTGGCGTTGGCGATGTCGAGATCGCCCTCCGCGACCGCGCCGTTGCGCTGCTTGGCGAGGCCGCGCCCGTACAGCGACGAGGTCAGCCGCGGGTTGATCTTCAGCGCGGCGTCGAAATCGGCGATCGCGTTCTTGTTCTGCCCGCCCTTCAGGTTCATCAAGCCGCGGCTGTCGAGCGCATCGACGAAGTTCGGACGCAGCCGCAGCGCCTCGTTGCAGTCCTTCAGCGCCGCCTGCAGGTCGCCGATCACGGTGCGGACCCAGCAGCGGTTGTTATAGGCCTCGACATCCTTCGGGTTCAGCCGCAGCGAATTGGTGAAGTCCTTCACCGCGAGGTCGTAGGCCCCCTTGCTGGCATAGACCTGGCCGCGGCGATACAGCGCCGCTGCGTCGTCGGGATTCTTGTCCAGCTTTTCGCTCAGGCTCTTGATCGTCGGATCATCGGCGAGCACGGGCGAATTGCTCGGCGCCGGCGTGGGCTGGATCACCACCGGCGGTGGAGCGGCGGGC
>NZ_JBXEJO010000143.1:0-6726 GCF_056837965.1 Bradyrhizobium ferriligni | reverse complement strand
GACAATATGAGGCCGCCGACGCGCTCGGGCTGTCCTATTGGGAGAAGAACGCGCTGATCGTGCTGCCGCAGGCGATCCGCCACGTCATCCCGCCGCTGGTCAACACCTTCATCGCCTTCTTCAAGGACACCAGCCTGGTCCTGATCATCGGCATCTTCGATCTCTTGACCACTGCCAAGACCGCGATCGTCGATCCGGCCTGGCAGGCCTTCAGCGTCGAAGTCTATGTATTCGTCGGCGTGATCTACTTCGTGTTCTGCTTTGCGATGTCGCGCTACAGCCGCGGCCTCGAGGCGCAGCGCGCGCACGGCTGAGGCGGTGATCACGTTCGAGCGCGAAGCCTCGACCGCTATGCGTTTGTCTGGGTCGCATCGCATTTTCCTTCGTCGCATGGGACGTTTTTGGAGCCTGCCGTGATGGATCGATCCGCTTTGCGCGGAACCTGATATGCCCCATCCGGACAAGCTTGAGAAAGTGGAAAACATCTCCGTGAGCGCGTGAACCCCGGCAGCGGCAACTTGCACTCATGTGATGCGATCACGCAGCATATGAGGAGGTCGATGCCATGGCGCCCCCGAAACGCTCGCCTCACCCGATCGAGCGACCGCCAAAGGGCATGCCCGTCCCACGCAATTGGGGATTGATGCAAGGCGGCATTCCCTACCGGCCGCACGGCCCTGTCCGACCGGGAGATACCCGGCCTCAGGAAGACTGGTACACCGTCGCCGAGAAGTTCAGTGTCGGAGTCAAGGAGCTGATCTATTTCAACTTCATGACCGACGACCCCGATGTCGTGAACTGGTACCTCAGCCACTATGTGGGGTGCGTCAAGGTCAGCCCCAGCGGCAACAACTGGATGTTCAGCAATTCGGCCAATCCCGGCATCATCTACATCCCGCCCGTCGATCATGATCCGATCGATTTCGAGGCCGAGGATATCTGTGTCTGGACTCCAAATGATGCCAAGACGTTTCTGATGCGCCTGCTTGCGCTTGCGCAGGGCATGAAGGGCTACAAGGGGCAGCGCATCAAAAAGCTCGTGCAAGTGATCCTGAACGCCGGATATCCGGCGTGCCTGGACCTCTGGTACTACAACGATATGGTCATATCGGTGTATGTCGACATCAAGGAAGGCAACGCCAAGCGCCGCGAGATGATCAAGGCGACGCGCGGCGCGTTTCCGTTCAGTGGAGAGTCGGGTGTCTACGGGCAGCAGGGCAGCGAAGAGCGCCATCGCGGCATGTGGCAAATCCATCCGGTCAGAAGCCTGTTCACCGAATCTTGCGGCGCTTTCAATGCTCAGGCCATGAAGGACCGCTTGGAAAGCATCGACGAGGAAATGTACAGGGGCTGGCACGAGCTCGATATGGTATCTGCCAAGTCGAGCCAGGGCGGCGGCAGTGCCTTCGGAGAAATGGTCTGGGACTTTATCAACCATGTGAGGCTGTTGTCGGAAGACGAGAAGCACCTTTACTGGGCGTTTTCACAATAGCGGCCCATCGCTCGCCTGCCGGCACCTTCCATGCCGGCGCCTACCTTGCGGAAGTCGTGCGCGGCGGCCTGCAGGCGGTGCCGCGCGGACAATATGAGGCCGCCGACGCTCTCGGGCTGTCCTGCTGGGAGAAGAATGCGCTGATCGTGCTGCCGCAGGCGATCCGCCACGTCATCCCGCCGCTGGTCAACACCTTCATCGCCTTCTTCAAGGACAACAGCCTGGTCCTGATCCTCGGCATCTTCGATCTCTTGACCACCGCCAAGACCGCGATCGTCGATCCGGCCTGGCAGGCCTTCAGCGTCGAGGTCTATGTGTTCGTCGGCGTGATCTACTTCGTGTTCTGCTTTGCGATGTCGCGCTACAGCCGCGGCCTCGAGGCGCAGCGCGCGCACGGCTGAGCGATCCGGATTCTCCGTCGCTTGCCTCCCTCACGTGCTGCATCCTTCGGTGCCCGCCTGTTCGCATCCGCAGCCGTCTGCTTTGATTTTTGGAGCGGCCTGCTCTGGCTTTAACGATGCGGCAACCAAGACTTGGCCGATGGCAGGCTCAGGGCGCGGCTGGCACAGAGTGCACTAGGCGATGTTCCACCCGTAACTTATCTTGAACGCCATTGGATTCGCGAGCGCGCGCGATGACAGTATCATTGTTCGCGTGGGCATCGTTCGATTTGGTGTGTGCCTGACAGGGCTTTACTTTTTGATTTTTGCCGTACGCCAATGGCCGAAGACAACGCCGTCTATCCGGAAAGCACCCGAAGCCAGGTCCACGATGCCCTGCAAGGGTTTTCGACCGATGAGCTTCGCCAACTCCTGGCGGAGATCGAGCAATTCCTGAGTGTTGAAGCCAAGCCTCGCCGACCGAGACTGCGACTGGCCGGAGGCACATACGTGAACGAGTATACCGCGCGCGCAAACATCGACCACTATCTGGATCTGCTGAAGCGCCCGGACGTTCCAACCAACACGAGATCGATGCTCAACAAGCGGTTGCTTGAGGAAGAAGACAGGCTGGGCCGCCGACACGAGCAACTGGAGTTTGCCGAAAGCAGGGCCGCGGCCTGCCGGGATCGCGCAGATCGCCAGCGGCGTCTGGCGGAATCGTTTACCCCTGGTTCGGCTGACCGTGAGCAGGCCGAAAGGCTGCTGGTCAATTTCGAGGCGCTTGCGCAGTTCGTGGAGGGCTTCTGTCGCCAGATGCGCCACACCGTGAACCATAGTCCGCTTTGAGCGCGACGCCGCCTCGGCTCCGCGGGCTCCTCATCATCATCACCATCTCCCGCATCCGGTCGGCCCTTTGACCGCGTAGGCGCTTCGCCCCCGGGACCGCTGACAGGCGAGCGGGGTATCCCCATCATGGCGGCACTCGGCATCACGAGAGCACGGACATGGCTTGCAAAGTGATCGCGATCCTATTTATGATCATAAAATGGATAAATCGGCTCTCCCGTCCCTCGACCCTTCGCGCCGCGCCTCGATCAAGCGCAAGCGCTCGGACGCCGTCGCCGACCTGATCCGCAGCCACATCTTCCAGGCCGGCTTGCAGCCGAGCGACCGGCTGCCGCAGGAGGGGGAGCTGATCGAGATGTTCGGCTGCAGCCGCTCCACCATCCGCGAGGCGCTCAAATCGCTGGAAGTGCAGGGGCTGGTCCAGAACACCACCGGCCCCGGCGGCGGCGCGCGGGTGGCGCCGGTCTCGATCAACCGGATCGTCGGCCTGCTCAGCAACTATTTCTACTTCCAGTCGACCAGCACCGCACAGATCTACCAGATCCGCCGGCTGATCGAGCCGGAGCTCGCCTTCAGCGTGGTCGGTCACCTAACGGCGGAGCATTTCGCCGCACTGGAAAAGGCGATCGCGGTCCAGGAGCATCATCCCGACGGCGATGCCGATTGGGAACATCATCGCCACGCCGAGATCGATTTCCACGACATCCTGATCGAGGCCTGTCCCAACCCGCTGCTCGGCCTGATTTGCCGGTTCGTCAACGAGGCGATCCGGCATCTGATCGGCAAGCTCGGCGTACAGGAATTCGCATCCAGCTTCACCTGCGAGAACATCGAGTTTCACAAGCGTCTGCTGGCCGCGTTCCGCTCCGGCAATGCTGTGCGCGCCCGGCGCGTGATGCTCGATCATGTGCTGAGCGCCGAAGCGGTGGTCGTTCCCGCGGAAGACCGGCGCATCGATCTGCCCGTCTTTCACCAGCCGTTGCGGCTCGATTAACCGCATCGGCCGACTGCTGCATCACGCCTTGGAGAAAACGACAATGGACACGCGGCGCGAGAATGAGTTGTGGAGCTGGTCGGCCGTCGATCTGGCGCGTGCGATCGCGACGCGCGCGATTTCCAGCCGGGAAGCCGTGCAATCCAGTCTCGATCGTATCGCCGAGGTCAATCCGGCATTGAACGCCATTGTCGCCGTGCTCGCCGACGAAGCGCTGGCCGCCGCGGACGCGGCGGACGTCGCGGTGAAATCAGGCGCGGAGCTCGGCGTGCTGCACGGCGTTCCGGTCACGATCAAGGTCAATGTCGACCAGCGCGGCTGCGCCACCACCAACGGGGTCGTTGCCTTCCGCGACGTGATCGCCACCGAGGACAGCCCTGTGGTCGCGAATCTTCGCAAGGCGGGCGCCGTCATTGTCGGGCGCACCAACACGCCGGCCTTTTCGCACCGCTGGTTCACCAACAACGATCTGCACGGCGCGACCTACAATCCGTGGAGCCGTCGGCTGACGCCGGGCGGCTCCAGCGGTGGCGCCGCATCGGCCGTTGCCTCCGGCATGGGCGCGATCGCACACGGCAATGATTTCGGCGGCTCGATCCGCTATCCCGCTTACGCCTGCGGCGTCGCCGGCCTGCGTCCGACGCCGGGACGGATCCCCGCGTTCAATCCGTCGGCAACCAGCGATCGCCCGATCACCGCGCAGATGATGTCGGTGCAGGGGCCGCTTGCCCGCTCGGTCGCAGACTTGCGCATCGGCCTCGCCGCCATGGCGCAGGCGGACGCGCGCGACGGCACCTGGCTGCCGGTGCCGCTGCAGGGTCCAGAGCTCAAGCGTCCGATCGGCGTTGCGATCGCAGCGGCGCCGTTCGGCGACGAGGCGGGCGAGGTGAGCGCGGCGGTGCGCGCCGCCGGGCGCTGGCTCGCGGAGGCCGGCTTTGCCGTGGAAGAGACCGTGCCGCCGCGGCTCGCGGAGGCCGCCGATCTCTGGCATCGCCTCGTCATCAATGAGGAGCGGCGTGTGCTGGCGCCGATGATCCGCAAGTTCGGCGACGATCGGAGCCGCTACAATCTCGAATGCCATATCGCCTACGCGCCCGAGCTCGACGGCGATCAGGTGCTCGCCTGCTTCGAGCAGCGGCTGGCGATCGTGCGGGCCTGGCAGCTGTTCCAGGAGCGCTGTCCCGTCATCATCCTGCCGGTTTCGGCGCAACTGCCGTTCCGGTTCGATCAGGACCAGGAAGACGCGAACGTCGTGCGCGCGCTGCTCGATGCGCAGCGGCCGCTGCTGGCGGTGCCCGCGCTCGGCTTTCCGTCGGTCGTCGTGCCGACCGGGACCGCGGGCGGCGCGCCGGTCGGCGTGCAGGTGATCGCCGGCCGCTTCCGGGAAGACGTCTGTCTCGCAGTCGCCGAGCTGATCGAGGCGCGTGCATCAAAGCTGACGCCGATCGACCCGCGAGATTGAACCAACAACAAAGCACTGAACATCATGGGAGAACATCACGTGACGAACGCACCGATCTGGCAATGGTCCGCCGTGGACACGGCCGCGGCGATCCGAAACAACCAAGTGACGTCGGAGGAGGTGGTCCGCGCCCATCTCGACCGCATGCAGGAAGCCAATCCGGCGCTCAACGCCGTCGTGGTCGATCTCGGCGCGTCAGCGATGCAGGCCGCCAAGGCCGCGGACGAGGCGTTGGCTGCGAGCAAGCGCGGAGGCGGCGCCGTCGGGCCGCTACACGGCGTGCCGGTTACGATCAAGATCAATATCGACGTCGAGGGCCAGGCCAATTCGAACGGCGTGGTGGCATTCAAGGACAACATCGCGCCGGGCGACTCGCCGGTGACGGCCAATCTCAAGAAGGCCGGCGCCGTCATCATCGGCCTCACCAACACGCCGGAGTTCTCGCTGCGCGGCTTCACCGACAACCCGCTGCACGGCCTGACGCGCAATCCCTGGAATGCCGATGTGACCTGCGGCGGCTCCTCGGGCGGCGCCGGCGCGTCGATCGCCGCCGGCATCGGCACCATCGCACACGGCAACGACATCGGCGGCTCGCTGCGTTGGCCGGCGCATTGCAACGGCATCGCCACCATCAAGCCGACCCAGGGCCGCATTCCGGCGTTCAATCCGAGCGCGACCGCGGAGCGGCCGCTGATGGCACAGTTCATGTCGTCGCAAGGGCCGCTGGCGCGCCACGTCGCCGACGTGCGCCTCGGCCTCGAGGTGATGGCGCAGCGCGACCCGCGCGATCCCTGGTATGTACCGGCGCCGCTGACGGGGCCGAAGCCGGCCGGGCCGATCAAGATCGCGCTCGCAAAGATCCCCGAGGACATGGCGACCGATCGCGGCGTGATCGCGCTCCAGCGCAAGGCGGCGGATCATCTCGCCGATGCCGGCTATGCGGTCAGTGAGGTCGAGGTTCCCGACCTCAACAAGGTCTGGCAGCTCTGGTGCGACCTGATCATGACCGAGGTTCGCGTGTTGCAGCAGGACCAGATGCTGGCGACCACCAGCGCCGACTTCCAGAAGACGTTCCGCGGCTTCATCGCGCTGGCCAATCAGCTCGACCAGGCCGGCTACATGAAGGCGATCGCGGAGCGCTCGCGCCACATCAGGAACTGGATGACGTTCCTGGAGCAGTATCCGCTGGTCGTGATGCCGACCACGGTGCGCAAGACGCCGGAGGTCAATGCCGATCTCGGCGGCGATCAGCGCGTCAAGGATTTGTTCTGGAACGACCTGCGCTTCATTTCGTCGATGAACGTGCTGGGGCTGCCGGCGGCCGTGGTGCCGGTCGGCCTCGATGAGGGATTGCCGGTCGGCGTCCAGATCGTCGGCTCGCGCTATCGCGAGGACATGTGTCTCGACGCCGCCGAGGCGATCGAGCGCAAGGCCGGCATTCTGGCACGGCAATTGTGGCAGCGGCGCTGAGGCGATGATGAAGTTAGGTCGAACTGGCGACGCGAAGACGCTCCACTCCCTCTCCCGCTTGCGGGGGAGGGCTGGGGTG
>NZ_JBXEJO010000142.1:0-7293 GCF_056837965.1 Bradyrhizobium ferriligni | reverse complement strand
CTGGAGGACGAGGACGATGGGATGGTGGTCGGGCACCAGGGCCCGGTCGGCCGCGGCGGCTTTGCGCGCTAATGTCGCTCGCATTCACTCCGTCTGCCGCATACGCCGACGAAATCGTCACGGTGTCGACCGGCCACGCGAGCGCAATTGCCGTCAGTATGACGGCGCCTACAGGTCTAGCCATCTTTCCTCCTGTTCGGATTATTGGGCAAAACCACTTTCTAATCCCGCGGGAAGGCTTTGGTTCCGCCAGGTAGTGGTCCTAATTATCACAACCACATCGCACGGCCGGCCCCTAGCCAGGTGCTCAGCCCGATAGGCAACCCGCAAACGTTCTCAACCGGAACGCTTGCCCCGCTCACCAAATATCTCATCGGCTTGGAGGTGGGTTCGCTACTGCGCAAGCATCTAGAGACCATACGGGCAGCATCAATCTCACTGGTTTTTTGTCTATTCTGTCCACGCTGTCCTCTGGTACGCTGGTAGCTACGCTCCCCGCTGGGTGGCGCCCTCTATTAAACCGCGGAACGCCGGTGATTGGCGGGGCACAAGTTCTGACAAATGGTCAAATCCTCTACCAAGGGGTCAACTGCACACGGCTCGATCTCAGTGCTATCACGTTCAAGCATGTAGATCCGAGCCTCTAACAAGCCACCGCCTCCACCTCCCCACACCCATCGTGGCGCGGGGAGGTGAATCCCTGAGCGGCACCGTGACGGCGTTGCTTGTTCCTATATGACCGGAATGGAGTGATCGGAGGGGCAGGGGGTAGGCCGCTAACAATTCGCCTTCTCCAACTATCATCGCCGAAGGGCGTACAGACGCTGAAGCCTCGGTTGAATTGCTTTGATCCTAGCCAGCCCAAGTCCGAATGGCGGATAGTGCGGTGGACCGGATTGAGCAGTCCTTTGCCAGCCTGAATCCAACTGCAGGTGGCTTCGCCTCGCTTGTCGATGGAACTGTCATTGTGACGAGTGGGAATGCGCAAGTGAGCCTGTCCGGCGTCAGCTTCATGGCGGCCGACAACGGTAGTGTCGTTTCAGACTTGTGACGACAAAATGCAACCTTGACTGGTTTGCTTTACGGGCTAGTTTGCGCAACTCGAACTACTCGTTGGATGCAACCGATTGGCTTGGAAGGAGCCGCTCATTCGCAGACAGACTGATTGAGCCCATGAAGAGTCGATGGGTTCCGCTCGATCAACTTGGCGTCCCGCAGCCGTATACGAAAACGCACGCATTCGATGGTGAGTTCATCAACGCGCGGCATGCCGAGATCGGCGCGGCGTAATTGGGGCGGATGGGTGTCTCGATCCTGATCGACCTGGGAATTGATGGATTTTTACAGCGCGCTGAAGCGCTCAAGCTCTATGAACTTGTGTTCTTCAGCGATGGCGATGCAATCGAATTGGGCACGCATAAGGGGCTTCGACTTGCATCATCGCGCAGGGCTTAGCGGCTGGCGGTCGTGGGCGGTTGGAGACGATAGACATCGACGCGGAGGCGAATGGGTTTGCGCATGCTAACGCGGCGCGTAACGGAGTCACCGAGCTGGTGACCTTCACCTTAAAGGATGCGACAAAACGTCTCGATGAGATGATTGCCGAAAGTCGTAGGTCAGGCCTTATTTTCGTCGATCACTGGCATGGGTACAAAGAAACTTTGGAGGCGAGTGAACGCGCGCTGCAGGTCTTGGCCCCGGGCGGCTATGTACTGTTTCACGATTTTCTCGACCCCGGCAATGCGCAGCCGGACCATCCATACGGCGTCTATCAGGCAGTACTGGATGCGTTTTGGGATCGGGGCGACGTCAAGTTCTGTGGCCTCTTTGGAAGCGCGGCGTTGTTTCAATTCTCGCCGCAGGCTCGCTTCAGGTCGTCCGCGTGACGTCAACCTTCCCGGTGCTTGGAACCCTTAGTTTTAGGGAGCATTCGTTTTTGCGCGCTAGGGGCGCTCGCGTCATTCTACGCGAAGCTCCCCCTTCCCAAAAATCAGCGACACTCTGGGAGAGCTAAGAGATTGTCGTTGTAGTAGCCGTCAGCGCGCGTCCGAACATACTTTCCGTTCGGCCCATTGACGACCCCAACATCCGCGCGCTTGCCGCCGACCATCGTGAAGAATGTGTGGGTGCCATTCTCAATTGCGGAACCAACTGTCGGGGCGATGGTTAACTAGATCGTCCACAATCAGGGGGAACTTCTCATGACCGACGGGCTTTCAACACGCGTCAACGCGCGGCCGAGATTGGCACTCCCGTTGCTCGTTGCCGTCATCGCTCTCATGGTCGCAGGCGGTGCGCTTTGGGCGAGCTACCGGAACTCAACAAAGCTGGCCACCTCGCAAGAGCATGCAACGGTGGCATCTACGCCTGATCCCGCCATTGAACAAATGAAGCAGACCCTGGCATCCCTCCAGCAGGCTGTGCAGGGGATTCAAGCCGACCAACAAAGGCAGGCCGAGCGGGTCGGCGACATTCAACAGAAGACTGCGGCACAGCAGGGCGAGCAGAAACTAATATCTGATCAGCTAGGTGCGCTAAGCGCGCGAGTTAACTCGCTGGAATCTGCAAGGGCTGAAAGCCCAGCTCCAGCGCCACAGGCTGCTCCAGCAGCGCAAAGGCGCACGAAGCGGTAAAGCGATCCAGTCGGAGACGAGCGAAAGCGCCGTGGCTGGAGTTAATGCCCGTGTTGTCGCTGCGGTTAAGGACGCGAATGCGACGCGGGTTCTGGCGTGAGGAATGCACGCTTCCCCAGCATCAGAACATGCACAACCATTTCGTTTGGTGCATACCGAGCGCACCAGCTGCGCCGCGAGTTAGATCAATTTTCACTCCGCGCGTAAACGGACCTCGGTCATTGATTACTACGGTCACCGACTTTCCATTCTCGGGATTCACGAGCGTTACACGAGAACCGAAGGGCATGGTGCGGTGCGCTGCCGTTAGCCCACTGGCGTCGAATATCTCACCATTCGCCGTGCGCCGCCCCGAAGAATAGTAGCTTGCGACGACGTGCTGTCCCGAGCATGGGCTCTGAGGTTTCCTGGTATGTGCAAAGAACCAATCGAAGCCCCGACTGTGAGCGGGCGTGAATGGTACGACAAGGTATGACGCCAGCCCAACGGCGCAGAGATAACCAATGGATTGCTGGTGGCTCATGTCGTCGTAACCACAGAGAATGGGCGGTTGAGTAGAAAAGAGGTCCCCCGGCTGTGATCATGCATATTGACCGGGGGACCCTGCGCGGTCGGGTATGGGGTAACGAAAAGACCGCACGGAGCAATTTGGCCATAGCGGTTACACGGTCGAAAGTGCCGAAAGTCACGTCACTGACCACGAATTCCTAGTGTCGCGAGTCTGATAGCTTCGCAATCTCTCGACGGAGCTTGATCTCGACACAGCGAGCGCAGATCAACTCGCGGTCTGCTGCTGGTTGTGAAAAAACGGCTAGCTCTTCTGGCGGGAACTCGTCTTCGCAGTGATCGCAACGGACTCTGTCGAGCGTTATGCGATACTCAAAAAAATAGACGGCCCGACCTTGGGGTAGTCTATGGGGTGGCCGGGCCGTCTAGAGAAGCCGAAGTGTGAGTTTCCGGCCGCCACCATGTGCGATTCCGATTCTGGCATTACGAGGGCGTGGTCTCGAGCCACAAGGCCCGCCGCGCTGGTTACTGCGCAAGCATGGCTATGCCGATGATAATGAGTAGACTAAGTCCGATCAGCACAATGCAAACGCTCGAAAGAACGCTACTGTCCATGGAAAAAGCTAGCCCTCAAAAGCGAATATCCTACTCAAAGAAGAACTCGATAAGCCAGTGCAGTTTGTGCCAACGGCGTGCCAACAATTCCTAATTGAGAACGCCACGTTCGATGGTCATGCGGTGCTTTCGTATACGGCGTTCAAGACTCCAAATCGTCCGTCCGCACTTCATCGCCTGGGGCGATCACGGATAACGCTAGCAGCGTCGTATGCCGTAGATCGCTAAAATTGTTGGGATCATCCGAGCAGCTCCGTTGGATGGCAATGCAAGCCCAAAGCGAAGTGCACGGTCCGTGATATCCGGGGCTGACGGATGAACCTATCACGGACCGCGCTCCGCGGCGCTAGCGGATATTCCATAGGCTGCGCGGGTCAGAAAGGTTCCGGCCAGCTTGAAATACGTCACGAACTTCCGGGCTCAGGAATATCTATTCTTCCAGACGTGGTGGCGAAATCCTTAGCACCGCCGCAATTGCAAACCGCTTCCACCATCCTGGTGTAACGCCGGACAGTTTCCACGTCGCACTCCAATTGAGTATTTTCTGCTTCAGAATCATTTGGCTTATCTCATCCATGCTACAGCGATTGTGGGCGTTACGACTCGACGCCACGTGAGCGCATGCTGAGCCAGTAGTCGCGAATTTATGCTTCGAACCAACCCTCAGCCTCGTATCGAGGGCTGACACGCGACCGAAACTTTAAATAGTGGCTGAAATGCTTGCTTTTGAGCCACGTCGTGAAGGCGCCGAAACTGGGATAGTGGCCTGGTTGCTGCTGGTAGCCAGTCTCGTCTATCCATTCCAACGCAAGATGTCGAATCATCCGTTCGACGTCGGCCTTTTTAAGCATTGGGTTTCCTTACCAGCCTTAGGCTTCGTCTCGCGAAACGTTCTGTATGCGAACCTTGAGCGATCCGTCCTCATGATAGTCGGAGATCATCTTTTCGTTTAGGGTGGCCTGAAGCCTTGCGGCATCAGGCGAAACCGGAACGTCGGTTAGTTTCATCGGAAACGATGCCTGTCCCTGAATAATTTTGCTTAACCCGTGCATAATAGCCAACTGGGATTGCTCTAGATCGACGCGCCCTTTTGGGTAGTAGATGCCTCTTCGCAACTCCTCGGTGGAGAATGTATATCCGAGCGCGGTCGACATAACCGCCAAAACCAAGCGATAACCTACTCGGTCGTTCCAGGCGCGTGCTAGATTGAGGTCCTGGTTATCGTCAGGAGGCCCGTTCGCAAGTTCGCCAAATTACGCTCGCCAAGCGTCAATGACCTTTTTGTCAGCAGACCCACCGAACCGCTTAGGTGAGAATTCTAGGTCGATTGAATTTAGAGCGCGAACGTAATCATCATTTTAGTCGCGTGGCGCGATTGGCCATCAATGATGTGAAGATCCACTGGCGGCGCTTTCCAGGCTCGCTCGCGCGCTCGATCCACTTCTGGGTTTGTACTGCAACGACTGGACCAGCCAGCGTTGCCAGTACGACCCATCATTCAACAGGCATCGTGATTCTCTCGTATCGCCGCAGAGCCCATAGCATGTTGACCGCGAACGCGATCGGCGGTCCTACGAAGGCACCTAGCACACCGAACGCGACCTGATAGAGAATGCCGTGACCTGTCAGCAAGCCGGTCATGATACCGATATTGACGCAGACGATGGTGATGATTGCAATCCGGTTATCATTGTGCGCGTCGGCGCGGAAGCGCTTTTGCTCTTTTCGGGAAAGACGATAGGGCACCGGATCGAACGACCCGCAATGGGGGCAAGCCCGCGCAGTCAATGAGACCGCGTTACCGCAGTCGTGGCAATCAATCATATGCGGTCGGTTATTAGGAGCGGCGTTAGGCCAATCGAGCTTCTCGCTCTCACATCCGCGTGGCGGACATTGTGATGGCGTTGCCATCAACCGTCTTCTGCTGGCGTTTCAACTCTTTCGACTCCCGTCGCATTCGACGCTGGCGACGGAAGTAAGATCTAATCAAAACAAAGACCATCCAGGCGATCACCAAAAGCGCCAGTATCGTCGCCAAACTGATTGTCAGAACGATGTGCACGGAATCCCCCTAGTCCAACCGCAACTGTAGATCGCGGGGGCGTGGGGCAACTGGTCTTTCGGCGGTTCAACGCGAGCCCGAGGCCGTTAGTCTTTAGTCGCCTTCCGGTTGATTCGGGATCAAACTACGCTTCGTTGCTGTCTGTTATGTACCGTGGCAAACAGCAGATCGTTCTCGACGGCTCCCGAAGCGAAAGCTTCGGAGGATTGTCATTTTGATTATTGGGCGCTCTGGCGACATCCTTCTCCTTTTAAGGAGCATCACCGATGGATTTGCTCGCGCAACTGGATGAATTTTGGCGTGAAATTTTCGGACAAGATAGATCAGTAATCCAAGCGAAGTATCCTAAATTTGTCGCGAAGCTACAAACTCAAGTCGCACATCTGCCTCAAGCAGAGCAGGATCGGCTGATGTGGCAAGTCGTCCAACGAAACGCTGAGTATATTGCTCTTGGTCAGCGCGACCGTAACGCTCTAAAGATCAGGTTGGGCCTTCCTGCGTTGTCGCCTGAAGCTAATAATCTGGTTCAAATCGCTACCGAAACAGCTGTCCGCGCTACAGTGCGGCAAGGCATTTCAGCGATATTTAGAGCATTCCGCTAGGTGCACGTGTCGTTACTGGCCGTTGTGCGCCAAGGCTGTCACGAGACCCCAATTGGGCGGCTACATTCGGACCATGGCATGAGCGCCAGTGGCGGAAGGCGTGAGGCTGAGGGCTGACGCCCAATTCCATTAGGTAGGTTACGCCTTCGCTTAGAAGCGGAGGCCGCAATCGATTGACAGTGGGGAGTGTCGAGAAGACGCACTGGCAGCTCTGGACTGTCTGCAATTTTAACGAGCAGTTACCTTATGGCAACAATCTGAAACTATTTTCGGTAGCACTTCCACAAGACACAATTTCGGCGTCGATAAGTCGATTCTTGAGTCCAAGGCAACTGGACAGGCT
Organism: Bradyrhizobium ferriligni; assembly: GCF_056837965.1. NCBI lineage: Bacteria > Pseudomonadati > Pseudomonadota > Alphaproteobacteria > Hyphomicrobiales > Nitrobacteraceae > Bradyrhizobium > Bradyrhizobium ferriligni. The sequence continues at coordinate 531 of NZ_JBXEJO010000142.1, read as the reverse complement.
GCGAGGGTCACGAATGGGCGTTCGACGAACTCGACGGGCCCCGACTTTATCACTCGGGTCGGGCAAACGGTTAGTCGAATGCAATCGGCAGCATCCGTACTTGAACCCGGCGACCGGACAGTGGTCGTCGCGGCTTCGCGTTCTTGTCGTGGGGACCGCGGCGACCGTTGCACATGGGCACGCTGCGGTGGCCGCGGATAGGATCCATCTGGGATTCGATGGCTATCGCTCTGCAACCAATGACTACTGTATCAACGCGAGCAGCGTGCAGGGCGACCCGCAGACTGCTTTCATGTGGCGCTTCAGCAAGAGCGGAGCGCTCACGGGCGGTCCAACCTTCCTCGACTTGCAAACGGACACGGCCGTCGAAGTATTCCCGCCGTCGTTTGATGATCATGAGAAATTCAGGGCCTATGGCAGTGTCCTAGGACCGCTGCTCGGCGAAAAGTCTGTTTCAAACGAGGTGAATGCATTCACCAACCAGTTGTGTTCGATATCGCCACCACCACCGCCACCACCACCGCCGGGGCC
>NZ_JBXEJO010000141.1:0-7771 GCF_056837965.1 Bradyrhizobium ferriligni | reverse complement strand
TTGTCACGCCGCGACTCGACGTGCATCGACAATCCGAACTCACTGATCAACGTTTTACCCGGCGGCTTGCCACTGCCGATGCCCCAGCCGAAGTGCTCAATCTCAACATCGGAAACCTTCCGGCTCGACGCGACAGCGAATTGGTAACTGTCGACGACCACGCGCACTGCCACACGATCGATCTCCGGAATCTTACCGACGACCGGTTCTGCGCGTACAGGCTTCCCGCTGCCGATCAGCGTCGCCACGACGGCGCTGAACAAGGCAGCACCGCCGCCGCATACCACATCGCGTCGATGAATTGCGTTGCACTTGCAAATTTGCATGATCCAATCCTCCCTTTACGTGGCCCTTGCTGCCGCAAGGCGTCACGCGGAAACGCACCCCAGGGCTAAGGCGTTGGGGTGCCGAACACACCAGCGCCTGGCAGCCCGCACACCGAGGATTAGACTCATCCTATCCCGCGCGGGACAGCGTGGCGAGTCACATTGGTCCGGTTCGGGTCAAAGGCTGCCCTCGGCCGCCGTCATGAACTTGGTCAGCCCATCTCTCCGAAGCTGACGTCGCCGCGATCCGGGCTTAGGTCAGCCACCGGCCAACGAGCGACATTCCCGACCTCGATAGCGCCCGCAATCCGAACAAGTCCAGCAAGCGAAATCATGTTATCTTAGGTGCATCTTGTTGAACCCGAGCAACCCTACCCATGCTTGCAGCCTTCAACAGTCGGATAGCTGCACGCCTCCTTTGCTGGGTCTGTTTGCTCGCGATCTTGACCGGCCTTTGCCGACGACGAACAGGTCTGGGCCGCGCTAAGGCAAGGCGGCAAAATTGTCCTGCTCCGCCACACTCACGTCGACATGCGAGAAGGAATAGGACGCCTCGCGCCCGGCAACTGCGCCGAGGAAGTGAACCTTTCCACCCGCGGCATTGAGCAGGCAAGGGCCATTGGAGAGGCCTTCCGCGCTCACGGCATTGCAATCGGAGAGGTTCTGACCAGCCCTTATTGCCGTTGCGTCGACACTGGCAAGCTTGCGTTCGGCCGCGCGACGCCGGTCCGATACCTGATGCCCCCGGGGGTCTTATCCGACAATCAGGCCAAGTTAGATCAGGAGCAGGTCCTGCAAGACATCCGGAGCAACCGCGCTTCCGCGAATTTGGTGATGATTACCCACGATCTCAACATTTCCAACATTGTTCTTGAGCCATCAATTGCCATGGGCGACTTCTTTGTTCTCAAGCCCAATGGGACGGATTTCGATGTCATCGGCAAGATCCAAATGCGCGACAATTAGCACATCGGCGCCAATACGCATTTGGGCTTGGCATCGACAGCCGTGTGACGAGAGCAATCAACGACCGCTATGGGTCACTCGCGTCGATTTAGTCCTTCCGCGATGACTTCCGGTCAGCTCCGGTGGGCGGACATCTTCGATGGCCAACGCAAGGATCTAAAACGGGCAGAAGCGGACCACGAATTGCGTATGTGCAGTAGCACTGACCCGTTAAATTCTTCAGGCGATTGAACGGTTGGAAGATCGTCGAGACTTATAGTGAACAAGTTCACACAGTGCGTCCGTTGGTGCAGGCGCGGGTTTGCAAGGGGAATGCATCTCTAATCCGAGTGAGGAAATTCCGAGCACTACCCGAGCTCCAAGGAGCCTCAACATGGATTATTTCAGTGAGGATTCCGCCCACGTTACCACTGCCTTTTTCGCTGAACCTTCTGCTAGCACTCTCGAAGACAGGATCACCCACAAGCGTTGGGCGAAAACCGTGCTGGCCCTCTACACCTTCCTGTTCTTCGCCGGCGGGATCGCGATTGGGCTCCGCCAGAGCATGACCACGTCAGGCGGCATGGAACAACACGCCACCTTGCGCGCAGGCAATCGACCCGCCCGCTAACAACTGATGCATTTCACGACGCCGACCATTCGCCCTCGTTTCAGCGCCCATATGGAGCGCCAAGCTGGAAGGAGTTAAGTCATGGCAACGCCGGCATATACAAATGGCGGGGCAGCTCTTGCTGTTATGGTGGCTATGCCTTGATCTGGCGGCTCACGGTGCGCGAGCTTTTCATTCTGTTTGTCGCTTTGCGCTTATGTTGGCGGTGCAAGGCCAGCCCCCAACTTATTTCTTGCCGCGCCCGAGCGCGCCTATGCCACCGATCAACGTGCCCTAGGTCGAATCAAACTCTTACGCCGCCTGCTTTTAGTTCTGCTATGCGGGCGGTAGTCCTGCGGTTTCGAGCCCGTCTCCGAGGCATGACATGAATCTTGGAGTAAATGGCCATGCCCGCCGGGCCAACGAGGCCGTCAAGTTGGGCTCCTTCCGCAAGAGCTGACGGCCCATGCGACGTGCTTCCGCCCGGGCTCCCGTCAACGCAACGGCGGCAACCCCGATTCGTTGTGCCCAGTAGGATTGCGGATAAGCCTCTACGCCGCTCTGAACCCACACCGCTGCACGATCATAGCGCTCAGCCGCGAAGTGAGCACAGCCGATTCCGATATAGGTGATGTGGCGCAGCGGCTCGAACGGCATCAGATGAAGCGCGATCCTGAGTTCGCGGAGCGCTCCATCGCAATCCCCGACATAAGCGGACATCCAGCCACGGCGAATCCAGCCATATGCCAACCAGGGATCAAGCGCCAACGCACGTTCCAGCAGTCGATCCGCCGCTTCAAGCTGGTGGAGCAGCACGAGCGCGCCGCTGCTGAGTGTCAAGGTCAAGGCATCATCCGGGGCGAGGTCAAAAGCCTCCGCGGCGAGGCGAGATGCGTGATCACGATCGGCGATGGGAGTTGCAGCGAAATCATGGGCAGCACGCTGCGCCCAACACCAACCTGCGACCGCTTTGGCTAATCCATAGCTTGGCGCCAGCTCTTGCGGACGGCTCAACCTTTCAAGGGCAATGTTGCATTGGGTACGTTCCACCGCGAACGCAAATGGCAGGGCTTCCAATGTCAGGCGAATGGCCTCGTCGAGATCAGGGTCAGAAGCCGTGGTCGACGCTGTCTTTGTGCGTCCGATGGTCGCTGATGGCAGTTCGCCAAAGGCCTTGCGATATTCTGCCGCAAACCGCCCGAGCTGGCTGAAACCATTGTTCAGCGCGACCGTCGTGACGGTCGCGTTTGGTCCAAGACGCCTAAGCTCCTGGCGCGCCCGTGCTAGCCGCATGTTGCGCACCCAGCCGAGTGGTGTCGTACCAAGAAACATCCTGAAATGTTTCTCCAGGGTCCGCGGACGAACATCGGCAGCTTGGGCCAACCGACTGAGTTGCACGGGTTCGGACAGATGGTTGCGAAGCCAGCCCAAAGCCCGCACGAGATCTGCCGGCAGGGCCCGGGAGATTGCCTGCCCGTCCAAGGCTCCCTCGTTGGGTTCAACCTCTCTCATCGGATCCTCTGTCGATATTATCGCTCTTCGCCAGGGCCATCTCGCACACCCCAAAGATAGGGCATTTTCGACGGTTCTTGAATATCCGGGCGCAAATTGAATAGCCAGATTATCGCGATTCACTGCAATTTCCGGCGTAGGTCCGATCTCCCTTCATCGCCGGGGCGATCGCAAAAACCGTGGGAGACGCACCAGATGACACGCACTTGGCCCGCTTCTCGGCATACGACTTTGGTGTCCGCAGCTGTCTTTGGTGCGGCGCTGGCGGCCTCGTCTGCTCCAGCACAGCAATTTGACATCAAGCCAATAGCGGAGAAGACAATTCAGAAATTGCCTGATGGGCAATTGTTCTGGCGCATCGACAACTTTCCGACACTCGCCCAGGCGCGAGCGGCCGCCGGCCCGACCGCACTTGCCGCCGAAGCAGCGGGAAAGGCTTGGTTGTTCACCCTTGGTACGAAGGGTGGATCACCGGCCGGCGGCACCATGGTCGCGGAAGTAGGTCCAGTTCCATCCTTTCCGGCGCCGGAGTATCTGCTGCGCATCAATCGCGCTGGCGGTGCACCAGGAGCTAAAACGCCAGTGCACACGCATCCCGGGTCCGAAAGCTTTTATGTGCTGACGGGAGAACTGAGCCAAAGGACGCCACACGGCGTTGGCCAAGTCGCCGCCGGGCAGACTATGCCCGGACATGGGGCTGGTATGCCCATGGAGGTATCGAGCACCGGCACCACGGAGTTGACTGCTCTCGTCATGTTTCTTGCTGATGCCACCAAGCCATTCTCATCACCAGCTGAAATGCCTTGAAAGGTCGCACGTCACTTGGGAAGCTCATAGCAGCGTACAATGATCGGGGCTCCGCAAGGCTATTAGTATCTGTTCATGGTGGCCGGTGGGAAACTCAGAAGATGCAAACGCGTCAATCAGTGCCTGTTGCCATCATTGCGGCGTTGCTTGCGACATGGTCAACGATGTCCGCCGCTCCCGCTCAGACGGAAAGTAAATCTACCGGTCCCAGCATTAATCTCGAGCTAGGCTCGAGCACCGAGTTCAAGATCGATAGACCCTTTGGTCTCGTGCTGATCGGAGACCCGCGCGTGATCGATTTTCAGGCGCAAGGCAAGCGCTTGTTGCTCCTCAAGCCACTGCACCTTGGCACCACAAACCTGGTCATCCTGGACAAAGACGGGATCGTGATCAACAACGTGAGGGTTGTCGTGCATAACGCTGGGCCAATTTAAGCACAGAGTAAATCGCCGGTCATTGAAGTAGTCGGAAACCATCTGGCCGGAGCGGCATCGATGTTCCAGGCAAGACTTTCGGCATAAGAGCCGACCGATTGTCCGGTTCGGGTCTTGGTCGTGTAAAAACACCTTCCCCTGGAGGGCGGTGGGAAGCCAGGACGGTTTGGTCTCAGGCCGCGATCGCGGCCATCAGCGGCTTGGTCCCGACGATGTTCATGAGCCATGTCAGATTATAGGCCAGGACCGAGAGAGCCATCTCGGCGGTCTTTAGAACAGCCTTCGCCTGCTTGGCCACATTGGCCAGTTGAGCCCGATCCGAGCCGCTGTTCGTCACCTCATGCGTCACAATCAGATGGTGCTCGGTATCGACGGCGACCTGCACATTGTAGCCAACGACGCCGGAACCGCGCCCGCTGGTTGCCATCGAGCGGCTGTCGGGATCGGTCAGCGAGATCTGCTGGTCAGGCGAAGCAAGCATCTGCTTCTCGTAAGCGGTAAGCTTGCCCATATCCTCCTTCACCTTCGTCAGTTTTTCGGTAAGCCTCGTCGCCTTCGCGGCCAGTGCCTCCGTCGGCGCTTGCCGGTCGGCCGTGTCAAGTTGGCTCAGATAGCGCGAGACGCTCTCTTCCAGTTGGGCACGCCGCCGTTCCACCTTCGCCCGTGTGAAGTTCTTGTCGCGGTTGTTCACGGCTTTGAACTTGCTGCCATCGATGGTGCCCATCTCACGACAGAGTTCGACGAAGCGCGCACATACCCTATGCAGCGCCAGGCCATTGTCCTTTCGGAAGTCCGCGATCGTCTTGTGATCTGGTGCGAGCCGACCCAGCAGCCACATGACCTCGACATTGCGTCCGGCCTCTCGTTCGAGCCGCCGGTTCGACTGAACTCGGTTCAGATAGCCGTAAATGTAAAGCTTGAGGAGAACCGAGGGGTGGTACGATGGCCGACCAGTAGCCGCTGGCTCCCCCCCTCAAATCTCATCTCGGCCAAATTGAGCGCATCGACAAACACGTCGATTACGCGAACAGGGTTACTCTCGTCAATGAAATCATCGAGGCACTCGGACAATAGCGCCCACTGCCCACGATCCGCCTGATTAACGAAGCGCCTCATCTGCTTCCCCCGCAGAATCACGAGGGATTCATAGCAAAGCAGCAGCGTTTTCGCACAGCCAAGGTCGAAAGCCGACCAGGGCGGCCCGCTAGACCTTGGTCGGCTTCCCTCCCTAAAGCGGACATTGCAGCCTTCTGAGCAAAGTTCGGCGGCGGGCCAAGCGCGGAAGTCACGCTCTCCCGGCAAGTCGACCACGGCGGGGGCCAGGCGTCGGTCTACTCTTATTTCGGCGGGACTTTGATCAAGTCGGCAGTGTAAATCACCACAGCATCGTCGCCGGTGTTTTTATGCCAATGCACCGTATTGACGCCTTCAGCCGTGGTGTCGCCGGGGTGGAATGTATTTGATTTGCCATCTTCGTTTGTGACCGTGTCGGTCCCTTGATGGAAATAGACGACAGCCGGCCGATCCTTATGGCTGTGCAGTCCGATGTGCCCACCAGGCGCGATGTTCAAAACACGCAGCCTTAGTTGCCAACCTGACAAGCTTGGAATTTCCTTGCCGAGGTCGATGACGACCGTTTTGGGGGTGGTGTATCCCTGGTTGTCCTTTGGTGCCTCCTCCGCGAGTGCGACGTGGGCGGAAGCTGTCAGAGCGAATACAATGGCAGCGCGTAACATCATTTCATTATCCTCCCCTTTGACTACGCGGTTAGCCCCCGCATTCGCGCTGGAATGGTCAGCGATGCTTAATCAACAGCGGATTAAAATGTAGTCACTTCTCTTCTGTCTATGATACCTTCGCAGCGGCGCATCCGTAGCAGACGCACGCCGAGGCTTGTCCGAAGCGGGGAGACGGCATTATCTGGCCGCAGCCTTGGGGTGTCACGCCGCTGCGGGCTGTGATTGTGGTCATGCCGTTACCGAGCGTTGGCCTTTTCTTGCCGCAAGAAACAGCAAGCCGCGTTGATGAGACGTGAGGGTCTCGCCTTTGGCGAACGCCTTGATTGCGTCGTCTAGTTTCTTGTCAGCATGCCGCCGATAGGCGGCGCGATCGTCGTCATCAGTTGGCCGCGGCCTGTAGTCGACCAGTTTTACGATGTTGGTCATTGTGTTTTCTCTCTCCGTTGAGACAAGTGGGGTACACCAGTTGCTTACTTTGCTGTAGCCGGACCTGTCTTCACGCTTCGCTTTCCGCTCCCGGTAATAGGTGGCGCGGCTCTTGCCAGCGGTTTCCCAAGGCTTGTTTCGGCTGGCCGACGCTGTCTCGTGCACAGCGCGCGGCCTTACGCAGCGCTTACGACGGCGTTCCGTCTTGGCCTGAGTGTTCCGTTGCTTTCGCCGTAGCTTGCGGCCAGCCTTATCGAGATCGAAGGCGCAGATGGTGGTGATGCCGAGCGCTTGCCGCGTCTCAAATGCTGACGCATCCCTTGGCCCAGTTCGTCGGCTGTCCACTTCCGAGGAGCAGCCTCAACCATCATGATAATGATTTCTACGTCGTAGGGACTGAGCCACGGAGCCCACTGCGCGGCCCACTCACTGATGGCTGCATCTAGACCGCATTTTTTACCAAGGTGCCAGAGATGACAGGCCGCAATGAGTGCGTAGTCCCATCCAGCGCTATCTTCGGGAAGAAGAGTACCGCGACACTGATGCGCGATGAGCAATTCAAGGTCCGTGAATTGCGGAAGAGGCGATTAAGGTCCTCGGCAACGATGACATCGAAAAGACCAGCTTTGGCATCGCGCATCAATGCCTGAAAGCCGGGCCCGTTGATCGCGCCTCCACCGAAAATCTGACGATCCTCTAGCGGGGGAGCGTCACCGCCTTTCACCACACCAACCAAACCTACGATACCTCACCCAATCTTACGCATAGGAAGTTCGTGAGCCCGGGCATCGCCATCGAACCGGATTGAGACGACCATAGGTCCTTGTTTCAAGCCATAATGCCGGCACCCGGCTACTGGCTAATCAACCGCGATCGACCGGCGGCCCGAAAAGCCAATCTACGTTCCATTGCAAAGGAGCGGAACGAAGTCGGCATGTCGGCGCCGCGTGGGGAGCGTTCGGTTTGCTCGGC
>NZ_JBXEJO010000140.1:0-7820 GCF_056837965.1 Bradyrhizobium ferriligni | reverse complement strand
CGCCAGTTCACGGGTCCCGCCCCTGGGTTCGGCCGCGGAATTATTCATGGCGGCCAGGCGGCGCCATCGCAGCTGGTGCAGCGCTCGGTTTCCTCGCCGCGGGCGCGGCGGCGTTCGCGGGCGCACCTCCCGCACCCGGTCTGTGCTGGTATTATACCGACTGGTCGCGAACCCGGGGGTTCTGGGACCGCTGCCCGTAGCCAAGTCACGACCTTGGGCGCGGTCTGACCCGCGCCCTTTTCGTCCCGGCCACATCGCGCGCCTCATGGGTGAGTGTATCTGATAGACAGTGCACTTTTGCGGCCGCACTCGTGGTCGCCCTGCTACCGGTCGAGGGACCACAGTCGGCGTTCGATGTCAGGACGAAATGCTGGCAGCGGTCGACGATTGGCGGCGCAAGCAACCCGATCTACCGACTAGAGCAACAGCCATCCGCCGGCTCGCCGAGGTTGCGCTTGGGAAGAAGGCTAAGTGACGCGCTCGCACCGGTCACGTTTATTCGGCGGCGGAACATCAACGGAAGATCCGAGGGGGCTGAGAGCCTTGGCGACGACGTTGCCGGACGACACCACCAAGGCTCACCACACAACGGATAGCCCCTTGAATGGCGCGCACCAGCATGCGGGCCATTTCGGCCAAACTTGGGCAGCCCGTCCTGTCAGCCGCTGGTACCCATCCTTGGCGGTTCGTCGGCCGACCGAATGTTCGAACCGCGCTTGCCGCAAACCGTGCAGACGAACCGCGGCTCGACATCGGAAATGCGCACCTCGTCAGGCCAACGCGACGCGTCCATCTGGACGTTGTGCGAGCACCTGTAGTCCTTGCAGAAGACGATGATCCGCGTTGCGCCGGTTTCGCGCATTTCGCCGAACGTGATCTTGGCGGGATAATCCTTCATGCGCAGGATTACAGCGCTCGCTGGCGCGGCCTTCAATCCCACGAGAGCTAGCGCTTCAATGTCAGCTTCAACCCAGAAGTCGGTCAAGCCCAGAGCCTACCCCTTCTTAGGTAAGAAACCTTTACGTACCGCCGCAGTTTTCAACTCGTCAGGATTTTGCACTTTACATCCTGGGGCTAGAGCCAACGCTGCCCGTGTGTATTTTAAGCGGGCGGCGTTGTGCCCTGGTCATGCAATCACCTTACTGCGCCCGCTTGCCTCACCTCTTCATTGGAACATTCCAGGTCTTACTCATTTGTTCGAAATCCAGAACGAGATCACTGAATGTGACGGACGAACTAGAATATCTAGCGCATCGATTGGTGATTATCGAGCAACCCGGCGGCGGATTCCTGGTCGAAATCACGCCGATGGCCGGCGGCCAAACCATCAGAACGATGACCTATCAGAGGACTCAGGAAGCGATCGCTGCAGCGAAGAGGACCATCGACAAGCATCCCGATGTCAGGCGACCTACCAATCCGGCCCGGTCTTAAAGCGGCCGACCGCCCCTACTCCGACCCAAGAAAAAGCCGCCCGCAGGCGTTTCGCCCTCGTGGTACTCGAGCCAGTCCTGATCTTTGGCGAAGGGATTGTCGCAATCGGTTGGATCGATCCATGCGGGCCTCAAAGAAACGGCCCCAGCACCTCTGGGGGCCTAGAGGCTGGTGCTGGGGCCAGTCGTCCTATGATGAATCGGGACGTGACCCGAGGCTTTAAAGCTAACACGGCGGTGAGAAGTTGCCACTTCTTCCCGACACTATCGACGTGTCCTAGTTTATCGCAGCGGGTGTCGTAACCAGGACAGCACCCAATCGCCCGTACAATTACGGGAGGCCGGTCCTACCGCGACGATTCGCAGATCCCGCCCCTATCTTCCGGGCATGCCGATAACCCGAAAGCCGCTTGAAATCCTGCCCGAGGTGGCCCGTCAGTTCGCCGCCAAGATGCAGGCGTTCTACGCCGAATATAATCTGCTCAAGCGAGACGAGATCGCCGCGGACACTCGGCATTTGCTCATCCAGCATATGCCCAAAGGTACTAAGCTGCGGCTTGCGGATGTCCTCGAGTTGTTCGAGCTGACGCAAGGACCGAGCCAACATGCATCCTTACCGGATCAAGGGAGAAGCTTGCGTGATGAGTCCAATCGGCATGGTCGATCGTCTAAGGGGAGAAACGGCCGGCGACTGGCCAAATCTCGGTCGATACCGAGATAGCAACGCCGCGATAACCGCGCCATTGCGCGCAGTGTTCATCGGGGATTCTCTCACCGAGGCATGGCCTCACGTCGATCCTGAATTGTTCTCGAACGGGATCGTCGGGCGCGGCATCGCCGGGCAGACTACGCCTCAGATACTGCTGCGTTTCATGGCAGACGTCGTCGCCGTCAGACCAAGGGTTGTTCACATTCTGTGCGGCTGCAATGACATCGCCGGCAATACCGGCCCGACGACCTTCCGCGATTATCAGAACAACGTGTTGGCGATGCTGACACTTGCCGATGCGCATGGCCTGCGTGTGATCCTTGGCAATTACGCCGATTACGACCAGTTCGCATGGGTGCCAGAAATCGACCCCAAACCCTGGATCCGGCGTATGAATGCCTGGATCGAGGAAACAGCAAGAATGCGGGGGTATGCCTTCGCTAACTATCGAGCTGCATTTGGAGAGATCGATGACGCCAGAAAGGCGGCGATCATGCCTGATGGTGTCCATCCCAATGCCGCGGGTTATGCCATGATGCGGCCCGTCGTGCTTCGCGCACTTGACCAAGCCCTTAAACGGGCTGGCTAGCGGCGCCTCGCAGATCTTGAATCCGGACGAGCAGAGCTACTATGATGTTCTGTTATTGAGCAAACAATTTTCAATGACGAAATGAAGCATAGCTCTGGGCTAGATGCGATCAGGGGTGTTGCAATCGGGCTGGTGCTGATCAGGCACCTTTTTGTCGAAATATACCCCGATAGTCTGTTGGCTAAGCTGCTCGTCTTAAGCGCATGTGGCGTGGACCTCTTTTTCGTGCTGTCCGGCTTCCTGATTGGAGGAATCCTGATGGACAATCGAGACAAGCAAAACTACTTCGAGATCTTCTACGCGCGGCGCGCTCTGCGCATCCTCCCACTGTACGCCCTTCTGGTCATTCCGATCTGCAACTTGGTCGGCGAGCCACTAGTTCCCTTTCTCACGTTCACACAAAACTTTCTTTGGGCGGATGGACGAGTCGGCAATCCTCTTACCGTCATCACATGGTCGCTAGCGGTTGAAGAGCAGTTTTACCTGGTCCTGCCAGCGATCGTTCGGTTTTGGCCAACTGGCCGACTGCTCCATTTGATTGTTGCACTAATCTGCGCCGCGCCGATCGCCAGGATCGGTACTCAATCATGCCTATGGCGACACTGCGCCGGCATACTTTCTCCTGCCCGCACGAATGGACGGGTTGTTTCTAGGAGTTTTGGCGGCATGTTTGGTCCGCAAGCGCGGGAGCAATCGCTGGCTGTATGAACATCGTCGGGAGTTGTATGCCGGGGCGTTGCTTCTGGCCCTGCCTGTGACTCTAATGACGTGGCTGATTTCGTGGCAGCAGGTCGATGGGCGAAGCCCCTTGATGCAATATTTGGGTTACAGTGCCCCGCCGCTTCTATTCTTTGTCGTGCTCTTGCTCGTCGTGACAGGCGAACAAGGTGTCCCCCGTGTTTTGTCTCCTCTTTGTTGGCTAGGCCTTGGTGCGTACTCGCTCTACCTAACCCACCGGATATGTCTCTTTCTCGCTATTGGCGTCGTCGGCCAATACATATCAGCAATTGCGTTGGCTCTTTCCGTCCTAGTATCGTTCGTCCTCTGGCGATTGGTCGAGAAGCCATTTATGACGTTTGGACGTGAACGCTTTAGATATAGGCACAGAGATAGCGATCTCGCCTCTATTCGACCCGCGTAGCTCCGTCGGATTCTGATGCGATGACGAGCCTGCATGCATCCTCTGCGACGACACCGGCTGGGTCTGTGAGAACCTCCCGGACCAGCCATGGACTGGCATTCACGCATGCAGGTGCGGCGGCGCTGGCGCGCCCTGCCCCGCGTGCCAGCAAGCCTGACAACCGCGCAGCGCCTCCCGAAATGCCGCCAGGCTTCCGGCCTGATCGGCCTTAGGCCGCGCATGCGCACAGGCGGTCGCCGGTGCAGCCCTTGCAAATCGCTTCTTCGCGTAGCTGATCAGCGGCGCCTCGATCCGCCAGCCTATCTCCGCCACGATGCAAGCGATTGACGATGACGCGGCTGCGGGCATCGGGCGATGCCGCTGGTTGCTGACAGCCACCGGGTGATTGCTGAGAACGGCACGCCCACCGTCCGGCCTTCGATTTCCGTCTGCGGCGCGCCTTGCAAATCGCACTACATCATCGCGGGCGGAACCGTCGAGTGGCTGCCCGCGTTCTCGGCGGCGCAAGCGCCGCCACGCAAACAGGTGTAACCTTGAGCCTGCAATTACCGTTCTTGGAACAATACAACCGGATCTATCCCCAAGGCAGCCGAAATCTGTTCGAGGGCATCGACGGTCGGAGCATTCTCTTCGCGCTCAATCATTCCGATGTAGTTGCGATTCAAGCCAGCACGATCAGCCAACTCCTCTTGGGATAGGCCTCCCTCTTGCCTCAAGTATCGAAGATTCTTGGCTACCAACCGCCGCAACTTCATGCGGCATGACGGCATCAATCTCCACTTGATCTCCACCTAGTATACTAGGTATTCTGGAAGCAAGCTTGGGACGCTTTCGATGATCAGCACACCAGCCTTGCCGATTGCAGCGTTCGTAGATCGTCTTTCCCTCGGTCAGTCAACGTTTGGGAATCAGGTCATACGCGCTGGTTATCGGCGAGGAGAACGAGACGTAGTCAGCATTGATCTGCCGATCCAGCTTCTTGAGAAAGAGCTCGCCGCTCACCTGGAGGTGGTCATCAGGATCACGCCGTCTGGCCAGATAGCATCCCATCTCGTTGATTCATCGGGATCGCTACTGTCGGAGCCACAATCGACGACCTCAATCGAACAGTTAATTGCAAAAACTGTGTGCGCAGAGAACATTAGGTTGGAGGAAACTACGGCAAACGAGTTGCGTGAGCTCTTGACCTCGCTAGAGGCAGCGATTGATCAAGTCCAAGCTGCACTAGCTGCCGTTTCCGTGCCGAGCCTTCGGACGACCAGCGCTTCCTAGGGAGCGCGCGACCGATTGGCTCGATAGCACAGGCTGCAATTCGAGAAGCTCGAACGCACCTTTCGTTACCTGCAAATCTACCGCTGATGTTACACCTCCGTGCGCAGGTTCGAGACCCCATGCACATCCGCGGCCAATCTGACCGTCTACCAAGTTCGATCCGCACGAGCCGTGGCGACGTCCTCTACGGCCTGCCGAACGCACCGAAGATAGTGTGGATCCGATCGAACCCGAACTTCGAATTCGTCCTCGTCGAGGTCACGCATGATGCGGGCTCCCGCCTGAGAAGATCGCAGATAAATTGAGCCAATGAACATTGCCAGGTCGGAGACGCTATCGGCGAATGATCACATTGCCTTAGCCACCGATTGGCAGCATCGCGCCCAGCGCTATCTCTAACTCTTGGATGTGCAGACAACCACTTAGCCCCCCTTCGGCGACAGTGCTTTTATCTTGCCCTACACCCTACCCTGCTCTGTCCTCATGCCTGATTGGACCGGCTTTGCTCAAATCGCCAAGTCGACCCATCGCGTGTTCGATCGAAGCAGCCCGAAACAGCTCCCTTTCGCTCGACAAACGGACGCAATCCGAGCTCTGAGAGCACGCGCGGAGACGTCATTCCCCCTTGCGAAACTGGCGCAATATCACGCCCGTCGATCGAAATTCGAAGCTCGATCCGACGCGAAATCCCGTTCGCTGAGCCCAAAACGCCGCCCCGGAATCCATCGAATCGATCGTATTTTTGCCCGCGATGAAGCCCGTTTCCAAACGCAAAATGCCTTCCGCTTCCTCCAAAAGCGGCGCAAGAAACGCAAAAAGCCCCGCCTCCGAGGAGGCGGGGCCGATGATTTCCCGCGATCAGTCGCCGCTGCGGCGCGACCAGATCAGGCTGAAACCGTCCTCGCCTTCGACCTTCACCAGCGAGGCGTAGATCGGGGCCGGGAAGCTCGGATCGTCGAGCTTGACCAAGAGATATTCGCGCCCGCTGTCGCGGGCGGTCTTCTTCCAGGCGGCACCGAATTCGGTGCTACCCGCAAAGATGCGGTAGTCGGGAGCCTTGTCGTTGTCCTTCTCGGATGCGACGAGCTTGGCCTTGATGTTGAGCGTCAGCGTCTTGATCGAGCCGGTGAAGCCGGTGTCGGAAGCGGTGAACGTGCCGATGGTCGCCATGGTGATCTCCGTCTGTTTTTGCTCGGGCCGCGCTCATCGCAGCCTCGATGGCGATCTTTGGCCCGGGGAGCGATCGGCCCGCAGCCTTAAGGCCCGCAGCGCCAGCGGAGGACGGCGATAAGCCTGCTTTTTTGTCTTATCGCGAGGAATGCCGCCGCTGGCGGCAGGGGAAAAAAGCAGGCGCAGTCGTTGCGGGAAGGCGATCGAGGCCCTCGCCGTCCCCCGGGCTTGATCAGCCCAATCGTGACTGCGTGTGACGCGCGCCCATGACGGTACTGACGGAGATTTTCGTGGCGACCGACCTCCGCGCAGCATCAGAAGACGGCTGGATCGGTGGAAGACAAACCGCTGTCCGCGCATCAATCGCAGGGAGGACGCAGCCGGATCAACGCAAGCGAACCCAACCTCATTTGCGCGCAAGGAACCGATCGTACCGCCAGAATTGTCCGCCCGAATGCGCGCTCGATGCGCGCCGTCAAGATACGATCCGAGCTTCCCGGCACCGATCTACGCCTCGCTGGTTAAGGTCGAAGGAGGCGCGATACAACCACCGTGGCTGCGGCAATCGGCGGAGATCGGGACGGGTCGTGCCCTCGATCGGAAGAAGGGTTTGCGTGGAGAGCCGCCGCTTTGCATCGATCGAATCGGCCGCGCACCGTCAGGTGCGCGGCCGAGATCTTCAAGCCACCGGGGCCGCCCGCGCGGCCCCGTCGCTGGTTTTTACTCAGCAGCTTCCGCTTGGGGTTCGCTGCCCTGCGCCTCGCTTTGCGCGTCAGTTTGCCCCTGCGGGACGGCCGTCCGCAGCAGCGACGGCAGCCAACCGGTCGCCGCCAACAGCTGCTCGGCGGCTTGCGCCATGTCGGCCTTCTTCATGTCCGACATGCGCTCGGCCGCCTCCTCGCCGACGCCTTCGCGGACCGCCGCCAGAATGCCCGCCTTGGTGACACGGCCGAGATAACTCCGCACCGTTGGGCGCCAGTAGGCGGTCATGTCGAGGGCCACGGCCTCGGCCAAACGGCGGGCCGCCGCCAGCGCCCGCGGCCTCCGGTCAAAGGGCAATTTGACCGCATTGACCGTCAGGGAGACGCAATGCGCGAACAACGCCATACGGCTGTCGTGGTCGAGCTCGGTCACGAAATCCCACAGTGCAGCGACGTCCTTGGGCATCTGCCGTCCCCAATTGGCATGGCGATCCGACCACGCCTTGCCGACCGGCGTGTCCTCGATCCCGTCCGCGTGCGCGGCCAGATCGGTCTTCACCGGCTGGATGCCGACCACATGCGCGGCCGCGCCGAGATAGAAGATTTGGGCGACGAGCGCATGGGTGACCGCCACGATGGCAACATCAGGCTGCTCACTCAGATTGAGTCGAAGCCCCAAGGTGCGGTGTGCGGTGAGGTCGCGAACGAGAGCGTCGGATAGCTTCTGGTCCTCATCTTCTTCGTCGGCCGCGCCCTCGTCGTCCTCGCCATCTGGCGCGGCTTCCTCGCCGTCCCGGTCCCCCTC
>NZ_JBXEJO010000139.1:0-8128 GCF_056837965.1 Bradyrhizobium ferriligni | reverse complement strand
CCCCAGCCCTCCCCCGCAAGCGGGAGAGGGGGCGCAATCCTTCCGCGGTGGCCGTTCGACTCGATCTCATCGCAGCGTAGGTGCCGCGTATCGCTCGCGTCTCACGATTGCGACACGTCTCGCGACGGTGAGACGCCGCCAGCCTTGCCAAGCCCGCTGACCGGCGCGCAGCCGGCCGAAATCCGGCCGTTCTCACCCATTCCCTGCGACTTCCTCCGCTGGCACAGCGCTTGCTGATCGTCATGCAATGCGCGGCAAGACGCATTGCATGACTGAACCCAACGCGAAGGAAGGAAACGCACATGGAGCTTGGATACTTCACCATGCCCTCGCACCCGCCGGAGTGCGGCTTGAAGGAGGGCCACGACTGGGACCTGCAGACGCTGCGCTGGCTCGACGAGCTCGGCTATCAGGAAGCCTGGATCGGCGAACACCACACCGCGCCGTGGGAGCCGCACCCGTCGCCTGACCTGCTGGTGGCGCAGGCGCTGCTGCAGACCAAGAATCTGCGCATCGGGCCCGGCGGTTTCCTGCTGCCGTATCATCATCCCGCCGAACTCGCGAACCGCGTTGCGATGCTCGATCATCTCTCGAACGGGCGCCTCAACTTCGGCGTCGCGGCCTCGGGCCTGCCGAGCGACTGGGCGATGTTCAATGTCGACGGCATGTCGGGCCAGAACCGCGACATGACCCGCGAGGCGCTCGAGATCATCCTGAAGATGTGGTCCGAGCCGGCTCCCTGGACGCACAAGGGCAAGTATTGGACGGTGAGCAAGCCGGACACGATGTTCGACTTCCTCAAGCCGCACATCAAGCCGTTGCAAGGGCCGCACCCGCCGATCGGCGTCGCCGGCCTGTCGAAGAACTCCGACACGCTCAAGCTCGCCGGCGAGCGCGGCTTCATCCCGATGAGCCTCAACCTCAACCCGGCCTATGTCGGCAGCCACTGGGATTCGGTCGAGGCCGGCGCGGCCAAGACCGGCCGCAAGCCGAGCCGCAAGGACTGGCGGCTGGTGCGCGAGGTGTTCGTGGCTGATACCGACGAGGAGGCGTGGAAGCTGTCGACCGGCGACATGATGGGCCGGATGATGAGCGAGTACTTCCTGCCGCTGCTCGGCCATTTCGGCTTCAAGGACTATCTGAAGCACGCGCCCGACGTGCCCGACAGCGACGTCACCGTCGAATATTGCGCGCGCCGGAATTGGATCGTCGGCTCGCCCGCGACGGTCACCGAGAAGATCGAGAAGATCTACCGGGAAGTCGGCGGCTTCGGCGTCCTCTGTGTGTTCGGCTTCGACTACAAGCACAAGCCGGAAGCCTGGCGGCACTCGCTGGACCTGCTCAAGAACGAGGTGATGCCGCGGCTCAAGCATCTCGGCGCCGAGTTCGAGAAGGCTGCATGACAGCTGCGCGGGGTGCGGGGCTTGCCTCGCACCCCGCGTCGCATATCTTGAACGAAGTGTTTTTACCGAAGCATGATCCGGACCCGGAGGGCCGCGTTAGCGCAAAGTTGCGAAGCGGTTTTCCGGGCAAGATCATGCTCAAACAGGGTTTGCGGCATGACGGTCGACGCACAGAGTTTCAAGCAGGCGATGCGCCATTGCGCGGGCGCCGTCGCGCTGGTGACGGTCGGCTCCGCGACCGGGCAGCGCACCGGCCTGACCGTGACCTCGGCCTGCTCGCTGTCGGACAATCCGCCCTCGGTGCTGGTCTGCGTTAACCGTAACGCCAGCGCGCATCAGCGCATCCGCGAGGAGCGCCATTTCGTCATCAACTTCCTGAACGAGGACCACGCGCTGCTGGCGCTGACCTTCTCCGGCCAGAAGGGCGTCAACGGCGACGACCGTTTTGCGTTTGGGCGCTGGACCACCGGCGCCACCGGCGCCCCGGTGCTGGAGGATGCCGTCGCGGCGTTCGACTGCGTGCTGGCGCAGGAGCTCGAGACCAAGACCCATTCGATCTTCATCGGCGAAGTCCAGCACGTCCGCGCCGCGACCACCGTCGATCCGCTGATCTATCTGCGCAGCGGCTTCCAGAGCGTGCGCAACATCCATGATCCGGTCGAGCTCGGCGACCTCGACGCACGGCGTGTCAGCTGGAACGAGTTTTCCTGACGCATTGATCAAATCGGCGATGTTTGGTTCGCCGCGACACTCTTTGCACTTGTCATGCCCGGCCTTGTGCCGGGCATCCACGTCCTTACTTCCTGCGCGGCCAAGACGTAGATGGCCGGGACAAGCCCGGCCATGACGGAGATAGAATACGAGCTCGCCAACCATTCGGCCCGATCGTCAACGCCTTGACCTTCCCGCGCAGCGTGGGCCCGGCGCGGCCGTGCGACCGCTGGCCGGGCCAACGCTCATGTGAGGCGTCGCTGTCCTTGCCGTGGTCCCGCGGACGCTGCGCAGCTATGACCCCGGCGTTCTCACGACCAGTTTGATGTTCAGGAGATTGACCCCCTTGAACGGGTTCGGTGCGCTTTCGATCGTTCCTGTGCCCGTCGCATTCGCATAGGCGCCCGTGCCCGAAAGGATCGTATATTCGCCGTTTGATTTTCCGTCCTTGATCGCGCCGGTGTAACGCGCGGTGATCGCGCCTTCCTCGAACGTGTAGGTGCTGTAACCGTAATAGGAGCCCGAGCCCTTCAGCATGTCTCCTGAATGGACGAACTCCTTCACCCCGATATGGCCGTCACTGAATACGGCGACACCAAAGAACTTGCCGGAAACGACGGTCTGCCCTTCGACGTTTGCTGCCTCGATGACCTTGACGTCGACAGGCTTGGTGACGAGCTTGAACTCGAGCACCTTCTCACCCGCTAACGCGGTCGACCCCGCAACGACGATTGCCACGCTGGAAACGAAAAAGGTGATAAAATTCCGCATAGACTCCTCCTGCGTTTGCTGAAATCAAATCAAGGAGTGCACAGCGGGCTAAACGTCATGCCCAGCATTTGCGTTGCAGCACGAAAGAGAGCCCGCGGTGATATCCCGGCAGCGGCCGAAGCTTTCGGTACCCCAGCACGCTGGCTGGAACGCACGCATTAGTTTACGCGACGGTAGAAGGTTCAGCAAGCGTAGCCACCGACGGCTCGTGCGCATCAGATGACGCATCAGATGGCAGGTTCCGCGACATCAGAACACCCTGGCGTGCTATAGTGTGGTTGCGTGCGAGCGAGCGACCGAGGAGGGAGCGCGAACTCATCAATCCTTCTCCCCGTCGCCGTGGTCGGCCGCGCGCGGCAACCATCGAAGTTGCGGCGGATCGACATACCCATGACGATTGCCGCGGGCAAATCCGGCAAGCATGTCTCGAGATACCTCGTCACCGACAAGGAGTATCATCATGAAGATCGTTGTGATCGGCGGTACCGGACTGATCGGCTCAAAGACCGTTGCCATTCTGCGCCAGCGCGGCCATGACGTCGTCGCCGCCTCGCCCAAGAACGGCATCAACACCATCACCGGCGAGGGGCTGAAGGAGGCGCTGGCCGGCGCGGCCGTCGTGATCGACCTCGCCAATTCGCCCTCGTTCGAGGATAAGGCGGTGATGGAATTCTTCGAGACCTCCGGCCGCAACCTGCTGGCGGCGGAGAAGCCGGCCGGCGTCAGGCGCCATGTCGCGCTGTCGATCGTCGGTACTGACCGCACGCCCGAGAACGGCTACTTCCGCGCCAAGGTGGCGCAGGAGAAGCTGATCGAGGCGTCCGGGATTGCCTACACCATCATCCGCGCGACCCAGTTCATGGAATTCGTCGGCGCGATCGCCGATGCGAGCGCAGCTGGAAACACGGTCAGGCTCTCGCCCGGCCTGTTCCAGCCGATCGCGGCGGAAGACGTATCCGCGCTCGTCGCCGATATCGCGCTCGAGCCGCCGCGCAACGGCATCGTCGAGATCGCAGGTCCCGACCGCGCGCCGTTCAACGAGATCGTCGCGCGCTACCTGAAGGCAAAAGGCGATCCGCGCGAGGTGCTCAAAGATCCTGACGCGCTTTACTGGGGCGGCAGGGTCGAGCAGCACTCGCTGGTGCCGCTCGGCGAGGCGCGCCTCGGCCGCATCGATCTGAACGAATGGCTGCGCCGCGCGCGACCGGCGGCCTGACGGTATCAGCTATTTGAGCCACACCAGCAGCGGAACGGGCGCGCGGCCCGCGCAGGACAGCGTGCCCTCGTAATTGCGCGTCTTGCGGGCGCTATAGGTGCAGGGCGCGCCGTCCAGCACCAGCTCGGCGGTGACCTGCGAATCCGCACCCGTGATTTGCAGCTTGATTTCTCCGGCGCGTTCGTCCGGTCCGTCCTGCGTGCAGATGCCCACATGCTTCATCTTGAGCGGTCCGGAGAACTGCCTGGGGGTGCCCGGCGCGCTTTCGGTGAGATGTCCGGTCAGCTCCCATTCGCCGAGCACGCCGGCCTGGCCGAGCATCTCCATCGCGCCAACCGGCGGCACCTGGCAAAGCGATAGCGCAACGGCGCCGAGCAGCGCCGCACCACCGTTGCGCCATGTCGTCAGTGGCATCACAGCTTGCTTCCGGTCGTCTGGTGCAATTCGATCAGCTCCGGCCGCGACAGATCGGCGTCGGCCGTGAGCCGGGCAATCTGATCAGCGCATTCCCGGGTCTTGGCCTGATCGCCGGCCGCCTTGGCGCTCTTGATCATGCCGAGATAAGTCGCCAGCCGGTTGGGCTCCTTCTTGAGCACGGCCTCGTAAGCGGCGAGCGCCTCCTTGGCCATGCCGCGATCGAGCAGCATCGCCGCGTAGAGCTCGCGCGCTGGCGCGAGCGGTCCCGGGGTGACCGGATGTTTCTCGGTCTTGTCTTCCGCCTCCGCGGCGGCGTTCATCGCGCCGAGCGCCTCGTCGTACTTGCCTTCCGCGTACAGCACCCAGGCGCTTGCGATCTGCTGCTGGATGTCGACGATGTTGGACCAGTAGGCGTCCTTCGTGTCCTTCAACTTGTCGCGCAGCTCGACCAGCTTCGCGACATCGGCCTTGGCGGCAGCGGGGTCACCGGAGCGCGCAGCGCCGACCGCGCGGGCGAAATAGGTGATGGCGTCAGCATAGGCGTATTTGGTCGGATGCACTTCAAGCGCGGCAGCACCCTTCCAGTCGCCGCGTTCGAAGACATAGCGGGCCTGGCTTGCCGCCACCGCGAAGGGGCCTGCGAACCGGTCGAGCTTGAACTGGAGCTTGCCGAGCTCGTCGACCACCGCACGCGCCTCCTTGTCCTGCCCGAGCTGCAGATACGCATAGACCAGATAGTCCATCGCGTGCGCCTGGTCCTGCTGCTCGCCGTCTTCCTTGGCAATGCGCGCGGATTCCTTGTTCGAGGCGATCGACTCCTTCCAGTAGCCGACGCGCGTGAAGATGTGCGACGGCATGTGCTGGGCATGCGGCGCGTGTTCGGCGATCTTGGCATAGCGCATCGCCGCGGGGAGGCCCTTCTCCGCGAGCGCCGGGTAGTCGTAGAGATGGATCAGATAGTGGGCGATGCCGGGGTGCTCGGGCTGGCGCGTGAAGATCGGTTCGAGCAGCGCCGCGCCCTTCAGCTGGTTGGCGTAGGTCTTGTCGCCCGGCGAGGCCGCGACGTTGAGCGTGATCGCATAGGCGATCTGCGCCTCGTCATCGTCGGCATAGTGCGCCGCGACCTGCTCTTCGGCGGCGAGGAATCGCTGCACGCGGGTGCGGTGATCGACCTTGTCGTAGTCGACATACATCGCCGCGATCGCATCGATGTATTCCCGCTCGCGCGGGGTGCCGGCATTCAGCGCCTGGCCTTTTTTCGCAGCTTCAAGGCCGAGCGGAAGGTTTTCCGGTGGCGGCGGCGCATGCGGATTGTAGAGATAGCTGAGCGCGATCCCCCAATAGGCGATGGCGCATTGCGGGTCGGCCTGCAGCACCTCCTCGAAGGTGCGTCGCGATGCGCTGTACCAGAACGAATGCTGATACAGCATGGCGCGATCGAACAGCTCCTGCGCTTCAGGCTTGCAGGATGTTACAAAATGGACTTTGCCCAATCGTTGTTCGGTAGAATCCGAGGCGGCAGGCTGCGAAATGGTCGCGGCAATGAGGCCAACGACCACAGCGAGGGGAAACCGTGTCATGGGACCCGCTCCGTGGCGTTGAAGGCGAAAACCGTACGATATCACCTTTCCCGCATCGCCGGAACAGCAGCGGCCGTTCTGGTCTAGCTGTCCAGCGCGATCCCTAACGCCTTGATCTTCCGGTACAACGTCGCGCGGCTGAGCCCGAGCGCCCTGGCCGCGTTCGTCACTCTTCCGTCATTGGCGCGCAATGCATCGACGATCGCGGCGCGCTCGCTCGCTGCGTGATCGGCCTCCACATCGCGTGCGCTGAGCGGCGGCAGATCGAGATCCGCCTCGGTGATGACGCCGTCCTCCGCGGTGGCGCCGGCGAGCCGCAGCACGTGACGAAGCTGGCGCATGTTGCCGGGGAACGGATAGGCCATCAGCTGCGCCCAGGCGTCGGCCGCGATGCGGCAATGCGGCGCTTCCTCGTCGGCGATCTGCGCGATGACGTCTCTGCGGTCGGCGCGCTCGCGCAACGCGGGCAGGCGGATCTCCATGCCGCGCAGCCGGTAATACAGATCGGAGCGGAAGCTGCCGTCCTCCGCCATCCGCGCCAGATCACGGTGCGTGGCGCTGATCAGGCGGATGTCAACGGCGACGGGCTTCAGCGCGCCGAGCGGCCACACCTCGCGGTTTTCCAGCACGCGAAGCAGCCGGGTTTGCAGCGAAAGCGGCATGTCGCCGATCTCGTCGAGGAACAGCGTGCCGCCGCTGGCCTGCACGATCAGCCCCTTCGATCCCTCGCGCCGCGCGCCGGTGAAGGCGCCGGCCTCGTAGCCGAACAGCTCGGCATCGATCAGGCTCTCCGGCATCGCCGCGCAGTTCAGCGCGACATAGTTGCGGCCGGCCCGATTGCTCGCGGCATGGATGGCGCGCGCGAACACGTCCTTGCCGGCGCCGGTCTCGCCATGCAGCAGGATCGGCAGATCGAGATTGCCGACTGTCATCAGCCGCTTCACGCCCTTGATCAGCACGGGATCGCGGCCCGCCAGCCTGTGCAGGCCCGAAAACTGTCCGGCCGGCTTTTCGCGCGGCGGCGTCGATGGTGGACGCGGCGAACGCGCCCGCACCGGCGGTGCCAGATGGCCGCGTCCCCACGGCGTGCCGTCGGCACGGCGCAGCGCGATCTGCTCGTCCGCGGCCCGCGTCGCGCGATCGTCCAGTTGAATGAGATGCGACAGGTCGATGCCGTCGTCGATCATCGCATCGGTCAGGCCGAACGCCGCGCGTGCGGTGCGGCAGGCGCCGACCACGCGGCGGTCGTCGTCATAGGCCAGCATGCCGGTCCCGTCGCCGGGCAGCATCGCGATCCAGGAGGCGCGGTAGCGCCGGCGGAAGAACGACTGCTCGATCCGCCGCGTTGCCTCCGTGGTGACGGCGAGCGCCAGTTCATGCGCGCTGCGGCCGAGGTCGCTGCGGCAGGAGGTGATGTTGACGGCACCGGCGAGGCGGCCGGCATGATCGAATAGTGGCGACACCGCGCAGGTGAACATGTGCCACTGCTCGCGGAAATGCTCGTCGCCATGCACCAGGATCGGCCGCCGCTCGGCGAGTGCGGTGCCGAGCCCGTTGGTGCCCTCGAACGTCTCGGCGAAGTTCGAGCCGGTGTAGATCTTCCATTCCAGGAACATCCGCGCGTAGTCCCCGCCGGGCAGCCGGCTCACCAGCATGGTGGCGTTGGGATCGGCGAGGTTGACGCAGTAGCCGGAGTCGTGGAGCACGCGGGCGAGGTCCTCGAGCTCGGGGATCGCGACCTGGATCAAATCCTCCATCGGCTCGGCGAGGTGCCGGACCTCGGCCTCGGTCAGGGTCTGCGGCGGGCCGCGCCGGGCCGGATCGAGGTTGTGATTGACCAGGCAGCGCCGCCAGGACGCGGCAATCCGCGTCTCGGTGTCGACGCCGGCCACCTGGTTGGCCGCCGACAAAACACGGGCAACGTGATTTGAGGCCGAAAGATTGGCCATCCAGAGGTCTCCACCCCTAATTTTCCGCGAAGTCTGGCAGTCCGCGGCCGAATGTCAATTGGCCGACGGGGCCGCGGGGGG
>NZ_JBXEJO010000138.1:0-8326 GCF_056837965.1 Bradyrhizobium ferriligni | reverse complement strand
CACCCCACCCCGCCGCTCATTTCATTCGCGTCGACCCTCCCCCTTCAGGGGAGGGTAAGATCACGGCTTGTTCGGGTCGAACTTCTTCTCCAAACCCTTCCAGCAATCCGAGTAATCGTCCTGCAGCGTCGACGACGTCGCGGCGTGCTGCGTCACGCGCTGCGGAAAGCGGGTCTCGAACATGAAGGCCATCGTGCCGGTCAGCTTCACCGGCTTCAGCTCGCTGTTGCTGGCGTGCTCGAAGGCTTCACGGTCGGGCCCGTGCGGCAGCATGCAATTGTGCAGGCTGATGCCGCCGGGCACGAAGCCCTGTGGCTTGGCGTCGTAGACGCCGTAGATCAGGCCCATGAACTCGGACATGATGTTCATGTGGTACCAGGGCGGACGGAAGGTGTTGTCGGCCACCATCCAGCGCTCCGGGAAGATCACGAAGTCGATATTCGCGGTGCCTGCGGTCTCCGACGGCGAGGTCAGCACCGTGAAGATCGAAGGATCGGGATGATCGAAGGCGATCGCGCCGACCGGCGAGAAGGTGCGCAAATCGTATTTGTAGGGCGCGTAATTGCCGTGCCAGGCGACCACGTCGATCGGCGAATGCGGCAGCGTGGTCTTGAACAGCGAGCCGCCCCATTTGACGTAGAGCTCGGTCGGCGTGTCCTTGTCCTCGTAGCTCGCCACCGGTGTCAGGAAGTCGCGCGAATTGGCGAGGCAGTTGGCGCCGATCGGGCCGCGCTCCGGCAGCGTGAACGCGCCGCCGTAATTCTCGCAGAGATAGCCGCGCGCCGGGCCGCCGGGAATCTCGACGCGGAATTTGACGCCGCGCGGGATCACGACGATCTCGCCCGGCTCGGCGTCGATGCGGCCGAACTCGGTGACGAGGCGCAGATTGCCCTGCTGCAGCACGAACATCATCTCGCCGTCGGCATTGTAGAAATGCTGATCGACCATCGATTTGGTGATGAGATAAATGTGCGCCGCCATGCCGGCCTGGGTGTTGGCATCGCCCGCCGTGGTCATGGTCTGCACGCCCTGCAGGAAGGTCATGTCCTCCTTCGGGATCGGCGCCGGGTCCCAGCGCAACTGCGCGATCGGCATGTCGTATTCGTGACATGGCGCGGTGCGCCACAGCCCGCTATCTGCCTTGGCGAAGCGGCCGGAATGCCGCACCGACGGGCGGATGCGATAGAGCCAGGAGCGCTCATTGGTGCCGCGCGGCGCCGTGAACGGCGAGCCGGACAGCTGCTCGGCATAGAGCCCGTAGGCGCAGCGCTGCGGCGAATTGCGCCCCATCGGCAGCGCACCGGGCAAGGCCTCGGTCTCGAAGCTGTTGCCGAAGCCGGACATGTAGCCCGGGGTGACTTGCCCCGAGCTGCGGACGATCTGATCAGGCGAGGTATTGATGTTCATCACTATCCTCCTTGCAGGGCGGCCCACATTTCCTGGTCGCGCTTGTCGGTCCAGATCACGGGATCGTCGATCCCGGACGCCTCGTCATAGGCGCGCGAAACGTTGAACGGCAGGCAGTGCTCGTAGATCGCAAAACTCGAGAACTTCGGATCCATCACCTCGCGCGTCGCCGCCATCGATTCCTTCAGGCTGCGGCCCTTGGCGACGGACGATTCGGCGGCGCCGTAGAGCGTGGTGACGAAATCGCGGGTCATCGCGATCGCATCGCGGCCGGTGGCGAGGCCCTTCAGTGCATCGCCGCGGCCCGGCGCTATCGCCTTCGGGTTGAAGGCGCGGATCTCGTTCAAGGTCGTCGGCCATTCGCGCAAATGCGCATCGCCGCAATAGCAGGCCGAGTGATATTCGATCAGATCGCCCGAGAACATCACCTCGGCATCCGGCACCCAGGCGACGATGTCGCCCGAGGTATGGCCGGCGCCGAGCTGCATCAGCCGCACCTCGCGCTTGCCGAGATAGATCGACATCTCGCCTTCGAAGGTCAGCGTCGGCCAGGTCAGGCCGGGAATGCTCGCGGCATCCTGGAACAGCCGCGGGAAGCGGCCATATTCGGAATCCCAGTCCTGCTGGCCGCGCTCCTCGATCAGGCGATAGGTTTCCTGCGAGGCCACGATGCCCTGCGCGTGATAGGCGGAGGCGCCGAGCACACGCACCGCATGGTAGTGCGACAGCACGACATATTTGATCGGCTTGTCGGTGACGGTCTTGACCCGCTCGATCACCTTGTTCGCCATCGCCGGCGTCGCCTGCGCGTCGAACACCAGGCAGCCGTCGTCGCCGACGATCACGGCGGTGTTGGGATCGCCCTCGGCGGTGAAGGCATAGAGATCGGTGCCGATCTCGGAGAAAGTGACCTTCTTCTCCGCGAGATCCGTGGTCGATGCGAAACCTTTGGCCATCAGTTCAATCCTGTCCGTTTGCTCAGTGCTATTGTTGTTGCTGTTGTTGCTGCTGGCCGGCGTCCAGCATCCGCCGCTTCGCCAGCGCGATCGCCTCGCGCAGCACGTCGAGATCGCCGATATGGTTGGCGAGCACCAGAACCAGCGCGGCATCGAGATCGGCGCTCTGCGCGTCGGTGAGGCCGCGATGGGCCTCGACGATGGCGCGGAAGGCGTCGTCGGGCTTTGCGAAGTTCGAACTGGTCGACAGCGCCATGACTGCTCCTCAGTTCAGGCCGGCGGCACGCGCCAGCGCCGCTTCGAGTGCGGGCCGCGCCGCGTTGCGGAAGCGTGCGGCGACATAACCGTCCGGCCGCAGCAGATAGGCGGTGCCGGGCTCGGCATCGTAGCGCTTGCCGGCAAGGCCCTGCGCGTCGACCAGCCCATCCTCGCCGCCGATCCGGATGCTGCCGACGCCGTCGGGGACATCGACCGCAGCGCCATTGCCAAACTCCAGCAGCGTGAAGCGCGTTCCCTGTCTGATGAAAACATCGGTCAGGTAGGTGGAACCGCCGCCCTGCTCCGTCACCGGCGCATCCGGCATCGAGGCGCCGGGCCGCGGGCCGCCGCGCCAATCGTCGCGATCGCCGCTCGACAGCGGCGTGTCGTAGACCGACGGCACCGAGAGCCGCCCGCCATTGACCATGCGCTTGCCGAACTCGGTGTCCTTGGCGAGCGACAGCACGGCCTGGCGCAGCCGTGCTTCCTGTTTCGTCACCGGCGCCATGAAGTCGGTCGAGCGGGTGGACTCGCGGATGTTCTCGTCCGCCGCCGCGCTGCGCTCGATGTGGTAGCTCTCCAGCAAGCCCTCCGGCGACAGCCGGCGCAGCACGCGGTCGAGCTTCCACGCCAAATTCTCGGCGTCCTCGAGCCCGGAATTGGCGCCGCGCGCGCCGAACGGCGAGACCTGGTGGGCGGAATCACCGGCAAAGATCACCCGGCCGTGGATGAACTTGGCCATCCGGCGGCACTGGAACTTGTAGAGCGATATCCATTCGAACTCGAACTTGTCATGGCCGAGCATGCGCTCGATCCGCGGCCGGACATTCTCGGGCTGCTTCTCGGCCACCGGATCGGCATCCGGATTGAGCTGCAGATCGATCCGCCAGATGTCGTCCGGCTGCTTGTGCAGCAGCGCCGAGCGTCCGGCATGGAACGGCGGATCGAACCAGAACCAGCGCTCGGTCGGGAACGCCGCCGTCATCTTGACGTCGGCGATCAGGAACTGGTCCTCGAAAACCTGGCCTGCGAACTCCGCGCCGACCATCTGCCGCAGCGACGAGCGAGCGCCATCGCAGGCGACGACAAAGGTCGCGTGTACCTGGTAGGAGCCGTCCGGGGTTGCGATGGTCAGCGCAACGCCATCGTTGCGGCTCTCCAGCGCGATCACCTTGTTGCGCCAGCGCAGGTCGATTTCAGGCAGTTGCCCGACCCGGTCGACCAGATAGGCCTCGGCGTAGAACTGCTGCAGGTTGATGAAGGCGGGCCGCTTGTGGCCTTCCTCCGGAAGCAAATTGAACTGGTAGAGCTGCGAGGCGCCGTGGAAGATCTTGCCGACGCTCCACACCACGCCTTTCTCGACCATGCGGTCGCCGACGCCGAGGCGATCCCAGAACTCCAGCGAGCGCTTCGAGAAGCAGATCGCGCGCGAGCCTTCGCCGATCCGGTCGGCATCGTCGAGCAGCACCACGCGCTGACCGCGCTGCGCGAGATCGATCGCGAGCGACAATCCCACCGGCCCGGCGCCGACCACGACGACGGGATGCTCCGCGACGTTGGCGCCCGAGCGCTCCTGGTCGGGATGACGGCGATAGCCGAACTGGGTTTTGGCCTGTGCCGTGTTGGCGTGTGCCATTGCGTGACCCTGGATGTTTCCCTTGCGCCGCGGCCTCTGGCTGCGGTTCTGTGTGACCGGCTTGCGACCGGGACCTTGCGAGCCGGCCGCGACCTTGCTAAATTAGTCTCACTTGCAACTATCTTAAACCCCCAGTCGGGGCTGCCGTCAACTCAAATTGGAGGGATTTTTGGCACGGACCTCTGCAAGTCAGCCTCCAGCCCGCCCGCGCAGTGCCGTGGAAGCGGAGGTGCGCGACACGATCGCGCCGACAAAGAAGCGCCTCGATCTCTTCCATTTCATGCCGTTCCGCCTGAACCGGCTGGCGGCCGAGGTGTCCTCGGCGCTGTCGAGCGAGTACCAGGCGCGCTACGGCCTCGACATTCCGGAGTGGCGCGTGCTCGCAACGCTCGGCTTCCGCAGCGATCCCTGTAGCGCGCAATACATCGCGCACTGCACCCGCACCCATAAATCCACCATCAGCCGCGCGGTGTCGGCGCTGATGGAGCGCGAGATCGTCGAGCGCGTCGAGAACGCCGACGACCGCCGCGAATTCCGCCTGCGACTGACCAAAGCGGGCCAGGCGCTCTATGAAGAGCTGATCCCGCGCCTGCTGCGCAAGGAGCAGGACATCCTGTCCTGCCTCTCCGCACAGGAGCGCCGCGACCTCGGCCGCCTGCTCGGCAAGGTCGAGAGCAGCCTCGAGCTGGTGCAAACCAGCGAAGAGGCCGACGCCAAGGACGTTTATTAGGGCGGCCCTCTTTCGCGCACAGCTACCAAACCCGTCATCCTGAGGTGCGAGCCGAGCGAGCCTCGAAGGATGCACGGCCACAGTCGGGCCGTCGTGCTTCGAGACGGCCGCTGCGCGGCCTCCTCAGCATGACGGTGATAGGGTTACGCACACTGATGCGGGGCGAAATATTGCACT
Organism: Bradyrhizobium ferriligni; assembly: GCF_056837965.1. Classification (NCBI taxonomy): domain Bacteria; kingdom Pseudomonadati; phylum Pseudomonadota; class Alphaproteobacteria; order Hyphomicrobiales; family Nitrobacteraceae; genus Bradyrhizobium; species Bradyrhizobium ferriligni. The sequence goes on along the minus strand of NZ_JBXEJO010000138.1, from coordinate 3,162 downwards.
AGCCGCGATCGATATGCTTCGCGATCACAGGGAAATAGTTGTCCTTCGATCCCTTGTCGATCGCCTCCTGCAGCACCGTGCCGATTAGCTCCGCACCGCGGATCTTGATGCCGGCGTCGGCGGCGAGCTCCAGCGCGTAGGACAGATCCTTCAGCGCATATTCGGTCGAGAATGCGCGCTCGGGAAACACGCCGGGCACGATCGCCTTCATGCCATGGTTGCGCAGCGCGAAGCTGTCGGCCGAGCCCTTCGACAGGGTTTCCAGCAGCAGTTTCGGATCGACGCCATTGTGCTTCGCCACTGCGACGGCCTCGGCCAGCGCGTTCACGGTCTCGAACAATACCATGTTGTTGAGGATCTTGGTCACCTGCCCCGCGCCGACGTCGCCGCAATTGGTGACGTCGGTGGCGAAGCAGCCGATCAGCGGCTCGATCGCGGCGTAGAGCGCGGGCACCGCGCCGACCATCACGCTGAGCGTGCCGTCCTGCGCCGCCTGCCGCGTGCGCGCGATCGGCGCGTCGACCCACGCCGCGCCCTTGGCCCGCAACTGCGCCGCGAAATCGCGGGTCTGGCTGACTGAAGACGTGCCGAGATCGACCACGATCTGGCCGCTTCTCGTGTTCTTCAAGATGCCGTCGCCTTCGAACACCGCGCGCACGTGCCTGGCGCTCGGCAAGCAGAGGAACAGCACATCGCTCTGCTTGATGACGTCGGCGACCGACGCCGCAACCTCGGCACCGTCGGCGCGCAACCGCTGCAGCGGTTCGGCCGAGAGGTCGAACACGACAACGCGCTTGCCGCTCTTCTTGACGAGGTTGCGGCAAATCGGCTCACCCATCACGCCGAGGCCAATGAATCCGAGAGTCTTGGTGTCAGTCGTCTTGGTGTCAGTCATATCGCTTCTTTTTGACGTTTCTTGACGTGTTGCAGACGTGCCTCGCCCAATCGGCGAGGCTATTTCGCGAACGATCGCGACGGCGCCAGATGCAGCGCGAACGCATCGACCTTGTCGCTGGCCCGCGGATAGATCTCGCTGACGATCGGATCGTGACCGGGAATGAAGCGATCGGGATGACCGGCCAGTCGCTCGACGGTCTCCCAGCCTTGCGCCATGTCGCCGACATTGTAGACGATCGGGAACGGGCTGCGCTTGTGCAGGTTCGCATAATAATGCGCGGCATCCGACGCCAGCACGACCGGGCCGCGCGCGGTCTCGATGCGCACCACCTGTAGGCCGTCGGAATGGCCGCCGACGCGATGCACGGTGACGCCGGGTGCGATCTCGCCGTCGCCGGAATGGAAGGTGACGCGCTCGCCATAGACGTGGCGTACCATCTGCGTGACGTGCTCAATGGAGAACGGATGGCGCAGCATGCCGTTGCACATGCACCGGCCGGTCGCGTAGCTCATCTCGCGTTCCTGCAGATGGAATTTGGCGTTCGGGAAGCGATCCAGATTGCCGGCATGGTCGTAGTGCAGATGGGTGACGATGACGTCCTTGACGCTGTCGGCGCTGACGCCGAAGCCGGCCAGCGCATCGACCGGGTTGAGCGTCAGCTTGCGGGCGCGCGCCTTGGCCTCCTCGGCGTTGAAGCCGGTGTCGACCAGGATGTCACGGCCATGACCCCGCACCAGCCAGACGAAATAGTCGAGGTCTTGCGCGGTGGTGTCGTGCGGATCGGGCACCAGGAAGTTGAGGTGGGGCGTGCGCGGCGACATTGTCGCATAGCGCAGGGCGTAGATCTCGTAGGCGTTTCCCATTGGTTTCGCTCTTGTTTGCAAGGCCTGTTTTGAACGGCTTGTCTTTGAATGGCTTGCCGTCCTGAACACAAAGCCATCGCCTCGCGCAAACGTCAAACCGCGCGGCGTGCGACGAGCGCATGACAGGGTGGCGACAGCCGTTGTGAGTGCCAGCACATTATCGGCTCACCGGAACCAGCACCATGCCGTGACGGCGATGGCCGCCATGACCGTGTGCTGTTGCACTGCGGTCTCACCAGTATCACCGCGATAAACGATGCCGCCGCAAGCCGTTGACGGGGGTTTGGCCGTGGTTTGATAATGGATTTTCGCTAGAGTAAGGTCCCCGGGGCGCAGGCTGGAAGCGGCGCCGTTTCATTGGAATGCCGCGATCTGGATTTGCTGCGATTATGAAAATCCGCCTTGCCTTGCTCGCCACGCTGATTTTTTCAATCGCGGCGCCCACTTTGTCCTTCGCCGCCGGCGACCGTTTCGCGCTGGTCATCGGCAACGCCAAATATCCCGACGCGGACGCACCGCTGAAGGAGCCGGTCAACGACGCACGTGACGTCGCCGACGAGCTCAAGCGCGACGGCTTCACCGTCGAGGTCGGGGAGAACCTGACCGGCGACGGGATGCGCCGCGCCTTCGACCGGCTCTACGGCAAGATCAAGCCGGGCTCGGTCGCCCTGATCTTCTTCTCCGGTTACGGCATCCAGTCGAACCGGCAGAGCTACATGATCCCGATCGATGCGCAGATCTGGGCCGAGGCCGACGTTCGCCGCGACGGCTTCAGCCTCGAGACCGTGCTCGGGGAAATCAACAGCCGTGGCGCCGGGGTGAAGATCGCCTTGATCGACGCCTCGCGGCGCAACCCGTTCGAGCGGCGCTTCCGCAGCTTTTCGGCAGGGCTCGCCCCGGTGATCGCCCCCAACGGCACATTGGTGATGTATTCGGCCGCGCTGTCGTCCGTCGTCTCCGACAATGGCAGCGACCACAGCCTGTTCGTGCGGGAACTCCTGAAGGAGATCCGCACCCCCGACCTGATGGCCGAGGAAACGCTGAACCGCACCCGCGTCGGCGTCACCCGGGCCTCGCGGCAGGAACAGGTGCCGTGGATCTCGTCGTCCCTGGCCGAGGATTTCTCGTTCATTCCGGCCGGCGCAGGCGGGCCGTCGAACGCCGCGCCGGCACCCGCCGCGTCGCCGTCACCCGAGGTGGCAGCGGCGCCGCCGGTCGCGCCTCCGCCGGCTCCGCCCGCAGCAACGCCGACACCGCCTGCGGCGACCCCGACGCCACCGGCGGCAACAGCGCCGACACCACCGCCGGTGCCGCCGACGCCTCCGGTTGCGGCAGCGCCGACCGCACCGCCACCCCAGCCCAAGGCGCCCGAGATCGCCCTCCCGCCGCCCGCCGCTCCAC
>NZ_JBXEJO010000137.1:0-8541 GCF_056837965.1 Bradyrhizobium ferriligni | reverse complement strand
GTCATTCCACTCCACTGCACTGGTGAGCCGTTCTACGAAATGGCAAAGGCCGAGATGCCGAACAAGCTCCTGCGCTCCTACACAGGTACACGCTTCATCTTCGCTGCCTGAGCAAGAAGCACACACGGAATCCTAGTGCTCAAGGCTGCGAACGGGGTGCAATTGCTGGCCGCAGGGATGCGGGAGGGTCTAACTCGCGTCGCCATGCCGAACAAGTAGTGCGTTGCCGATGACTCCAGACATCGTCTAACAACGTCCGTGCCCATCGCGACAAACCGCGCTGCCGCACGAACCTGGTCGCTATAGGAGCAAAGGAGACGTAGTCACCGGTCAGGCGTAAGGCTCATCGAAGCAGCGAAGGACCGAAGCGATCGCGCGCGGCGACCTCTACCGAACGCTGTCGGCTCGTTCAATTGTTCTCTCGCGCGCTGACCGGAGGAAGCGGCTTAGTAGGCAGGATCGCGGCACCACGCTCACGCTGCAGGGCAAAGGCCAGCACCAAAATAGGCACGGTTATAATGATTGCCTCGCGCATGAGGCCTATCATGGACGAGTGAGCGACGTGCGCAAATGTGACACCAGTATAAGGCCCACGGTCAGCGGCCTCTTTTTGAAAGGCCGCGCCCGCGGCGCTGATTTGAGCTTCCAGTCTGGAAGCTTAAAGCTTCCGGGTAGGCCCCGGCTGGACGCTTAGGGGGCTGCCGGCCGGCAATCTCCGCTGAAGTCCTCGAAAATGGCCTAAACCGGCCACTCCCTTTCCCTCGACAGGATGTCGCGCCTGGGGGATCATGCCACAGCTAGGGGCGCCGCCATGGACGTCGGAGGTTGGCTGCGGAAACTTGGCCTCGAACAGTACGAGGCGGCATTCCGCGAAAATAACATCGACGAAGCAATCCTCCAGAGTTTGACGCCGGAGGACTTGAAGGAGCTTGGCATCGCATCTGTCGGGCATCGGCGGAAGTTGCTCGACGCCGTCGCCGCCTTACGGGCTGAAGCCACGTCGCCCACGGCACCGTCCGACACCGCTTCGGCCAGAGAAGAAGGCATCAGCGATACCGCCGAGCGTCGTCAGGTAACCGTGATGTTTTCTGACTTGGTAGGTTCGACTTCGCTTTCCGCGCGAATGGACCCAGAGGACCTGCGTGAGATAATTACGGCCTATCACAGGTGCGTCGCAGAGACCGTGCGCCGCTTCGGCGGCTTCGTGGCGAAATATATGGGCGACGGCGTCCTTATCTATTTTGGCTATCCGCAGGCGCACGAAGACGATGCCGAGCGTGCGGTTCGGGCCGCGCTCGTGTTAATCGATGAAATTGCGACGCTGGCGGCGCCCGAGCCACTACAGGTGCGGATCGGGGCAGCCACCGGGATGGTGGTTATCGGAGACCTTGTCGGATCTGGCGAAGCCCAGGAGCGTGGTATTGTCGGCGAGACACCGAACCTCGCGGCACGCCTTCAGGCCATCGCCGAGCCGAACACGGTTGTCATTGCCGGGGCAACGCGCGGGCTGCTGGGCAATATCTTCGAACTGCGGGACCTCGCGCCCAGGGAGCTCAAGGGGATTGCTGGGCCGGTGAAGGCCTTCGCAGTGCTGCGGGCAAGTTCTGTCGAGAGCCGGTTCGAGGCGATGCATCCCGGAGGGCTGACTGCACTCGTCGGGCGAGAAGAAGAGCTTGAACTACTGTTGCGGCGCTGGGCAAGAGCCAAGACCGGCGAAGGCCAGATGGTGCTCCTATCCGGTGAGGCCGGGATAGGCAAATCAAGGCTCACAGCCGCGCTCATGGAGGCACTCGCGGCCGAACCTCACACGCGGCTACGTTACTTCTGCTCGCCCCAGCACGCGGACAGCGCTTTTTATCCGCTCATCGGGCAGTTCGAACGTGCCGCCGGATTTGTGCACGGCGACACACCGCAAACAAAGCTCGACAAGCTCGGTGCACTGCTTAGGCAGACCTCGACATCCGGAGAGGACGCGGCGCTATTGGCCGAGATGTTATCGCTTCCCAACGACGGACGCTATCCCGCTCTGGAGCTTGTTCCCAAACAGCGCCGGCAGAAGACGCTTGCAGCGCTCAGCCTGCAGTTGGAGACGCTCGCGCGCTCCAGCCCCGTGCTGATGATCCTGGAGGATGCGCACTGGAGCGACCCCACGAGTCTCGAAGCATTTGGTCACACCGTAGAACAGATTGCGAAGCTTCCCGTGCTCTTGATCGTAACGTTTCGGCCGGAGTTCGAGCCGCCCTGGATCGGACAGCCGCATGTGACCGCGCTAACGATCAACCGTCTGGCAGAGCACGAAATTGGTGCCATTATCGACCGCGTCATCGGCAACAAGCCGCTGCCGGCGAACATCAGAAACGACATCATCGAGCGCACCGACGGCATCCCGTTGTTTGTCGAAGAAATGACGAAGGCAGTGCTGGAGGCCGGGAACGAGCTGGAAGCCCTGCAGACTGTGACCTCAGTCCCCTCTCCGGTGCTCGCAGTCCCCGCGAGCCTGCATGCGTCCCTGATGGCGCGGCTCGACCGGCTGGGCGCCGCCAAGGAGGTGGCGCAGATCGGGGCAGCGATCGGGCGCGAGTTCTCCCATGCGCTGCTGACTGCAGTGGTCCGGAAGACAGAGGCGGAGTTGGGATCGGCGCTCGTTCGCCTCATTCAAGCTGGTTTGTTGTTCCGGCAGGGTTTGCCGCCGCTTGCGACGTATCTGTTCAAGCATGCCCTCGTGCAGGATGTCGCGTATGGGACGTTATTGCGTACGTCGCGGAAGCAGCTTCATGGGCGAATCGCGAACACCCTCGAAAAGGAGTTTCCCGAGTTGATTGAGGCGGAGCCGGAACTCCTCGCCAGGCATTGCGCGGAAGCTGGGTTTAACGAGCAGGCGATACGATACTGGCGTGCGGCGGGAGAGAAAGCGGTGCGGCGGGCAAGCAATCGCGAAGCGATCGGGCATTTTCGCCAGGCTCTCGTTCTAATCGAAAAGCAAAGTTCCGAGATTGACCGTTCGGAGTCTGAGCTTGCAATTCTATCTCAGCTCGGTCCAGCGCTGATGAGTGTTTACAGCTGGTCAGCTCCAGAGGTTGGCGTTGCCTTCGAACGTGCCGAACATTTAGCACGGAAACTTCAAAGCTCGGTCGATTTAGCACCGCCCTTGGCTGGATTGTGGCTGTTTCATACCGCTCGCGGCCAGTTCTTCCGGGCGGAGGAGATCACAAAAGAGCTGTTTCATGTCGCGCGTACTGTTCAAGATCCAGACATCGAGCTCCAAGCACATCATTGTGCTTGGCCAGTTTGCTGGTTCCGTGGCGCGCTCTCAGAAGCGAAGGCCCATGCCGACGCAGGAATGGCCCTATACGATGAGGTTCGACACGCTAAACACCGTTACCTGTATCTCGGGCACGATCCGGCTGTCTGTGCTCTATCGATCAGATCGGTCTTGCAATGGCTCCTCGGTTACCCCGTACAGGCGGAGCAGTCGGAACGCGACGCGGTCGAGCTGGCTCGGCGCTTAGAACATGCGCCGTCACTAGCTCATGCGCTATGGTTCGTTTGCCAAGGTCAGGTTGCTCGTGGTGATGCTCCGGCAGTGGTAAGCACGGCCAGGGAGTTGCTGACGTTATCTGAAGAGCATGGTTTGCCGCAGCAGCGCGCCACTGGCATGGCTTACCTTGGATGGGCTATCGGCCAAACCGCCGACGTCAATCGCGGCATTCGGCTTCTTGAGGATGGCTTGGCGACGTATGGGCGGCTCGGCGTGCGAAGCAATCTATGCCTGATCGTCTGCCTGTTGGCCGAAACCTATTTGGCGGCGGGTCAGTACGGAAAAGGCATGGAGCAGACTGACTTGGCGATTGCTGTGTCTTCAGAGATTGGAGACCGCTGGTGTTTGCCTCGAATTCATATAATCCGTGGGCGGTTACTTCAGAAGTTGCAGGAAACTGATGCTGCCGAGGCAGACTTGAGAATGGCAACCGATATCGCCGCCGCGCAATCTGCGAAAGGCTTGCAATTGCAGGGCGCCAATTTGCTGGGGCGGCTTTGGCGCGATCAAGGGAAACCGCAACAAGCCCGCGAACTGCTTGCGCCAGTTTACGGCTGGTTCACCGAGGGCTTTGATACGCCGGACCTGAAGCAGGCAAAGGCCCTACTCGATGTTCTGGCATAATTCCGTAGCGCAAGCGCCAGCATTGAACTTCAGGTTTTGGTCCATAACTGACGGTCTGCATGACGATCGCGAACGTCGGCTCTTCGAGGTGAACCGGAAGTCACTCGGTTCGGTCGCTATGGGCGGCTTGTGACCCATCTCGGACGTTGGCCCGCAAGCGGCAGCGAAACCTTCACTTGAGCATCGGCTATGACCGACCGCTATGCTCCCTTCACCGCACTGGCGAGGTGCGCTTTGATCGGAAACTCTAACCCATCATCGGCGACATGAGACATCAGCGCGTCTTCTACCTCGCTGACCAAGTCTCTACGGGTTTCATCCGAGACTTTGGCCACATGGCCTGAGAGCGGCGAACCGAGCACATAGTCCTGCACGAACTGCGAAACTGACGGAAAACGAACGGCGCCTTCAACCGGCTCAATCGTTATGTCGCTGAAACCTTCCGCAGCCACGAGCGCGCGCAGTTGTTCGGCATCGGCGAGCGCAAATGGAGCGCGCATGATGTTCGCCGCCTCAGCGCTGACGTGCCGCGCAAGCGCAACGGCTAGGGCGCTGAACCCGGGACTGTATTGGATGTCCTGCCACACCATAAAGCCGAGGCGGCCGCCGGGCACCAGCACGCGATACATCTCGCGCAGTGCGGCGGGTCGATCTGGGAAGAATTGAAGTCCCAATTGGCAGTACACGACATCGAATGTCCCGTCAGGCAGAGGCATGTTCGTCGCGCTAGCCTCTTGCCACGTGATCGGTGCGCCTGTGGGCGGGCGGGAAGCCGCGATAGAGGCAGCGACCGCCAGCATACCGGGGTTCAGGTCGAGACCGGTCACGCTCCCGGCGGGGCCTACTCGCTGCGCAGCGAGCCGCGCCACGACGCCGGTACCGCATGCGACGTCCAATATGCGCTCACCTGCTCGCGGGTCCGCAAGAGCAACTACGAGCGGTGCCCAAGGTGCGAAGACAGCCGGAACAAGGGCGTCCTCGTATGTCTCAGCAGCATTTCCAGCTACTTGCCATTGTCCTTGGTCAACCATGGCCAATCCTTGATAGCCACGTCCCCCGCTCGTTGTCGTGTGAAGCTATCACACCGAGAGGGGGAGCGGTCGCGGCCCATTGGCGCAGGATGGTTCTTCAACAGGATCAAGCAGTGCCGTCGGGTGGCGACGCGCTACGACAGCGCAGGAAACTACCTTGCCTTCGTCCAACTCGCATCTATCCGCCTATGGCTGGCCGCGCGTTGTGAATCCGCGCCCTAATTATGGCTGCGGCACCCGCGAATTTATTCTTTGACGAAGATATGAGACTTTATCTTCCACTGCCCGTCGGGTTGGCGTTCAAGGAGTCGGACGGTGCTGCCAGAAATTGGCGTCGCCTTCTCATTCACCACTAACGTGGCCGCGAAATGGGAGGTGGTATAGGCGTAGTTCCCGATGGGTAACACATCGACCAGCTCAACCTTGTGATCTCTGACGCTTCTTCCTCGCCCAGCAAAGAAATTACGGATTGCGGTAGGGCCGGTGACGGGCTCCGCACCAGGCGGCATCAATCTGGCGTCAGCGGTATACAATGGTAATAGGGCATCGAAGTCTGCGTTGTTGATGGCGGCATCCCATTTGGCAGCCGCCGAGGAAAGTTCGTCGGCAAGTGGGTCTGCCCCTGCGGGACCGAAGAACGCACAAGTAAGGATCAACAGCAGGGCGTATGAAAGAAGAGAAGTGCGGCTCATCTTTGCCTCCTTTAGCTGTGATGCTTGGCGCACGAGCGCATTCGCAAACGCTACCGCTGAGGGAAGCAGGGCCACTAGTCCAAAACGTGGACTGAAGAGAATGTCGTCAACCTGTTGAGACCCGATCCGCGGTGGCAGGTGTCTCATTGGCATATGCGCTGCGTGGGAACCAAGCCCGCATGCTCTTCACAAGATGCTTTGGACCGTCGATCTCGATTTTGCCGAGCTCGCACGCCCGTAGCAGAGGTAGCTCGCCTATGAAAATCTGTACAAGCGTCAGTAGGCTCGCATGGAGGCTGACATCGACCTCGAAGCCGGGATCATCCCAGCAGAGATCGGCTTCCTCCTTCTTCACAACAAACCACCAGCGCCTCGGTCGAGCGTCCGCAATCTCGATGTGCAGCACGAAGTCGCATGGAATGTGCTTTAGATTGAACGAACGGCGCATATTCCACATGAGTCGGCCCGCGTGGAGTTCGTCGGGCGAAAGCTGGCTGCGCGCCCATTTGTGGCCCCAATGGCCCAATGCATCGATAATTGGCCGGGCCTCCTTAGCCGCTTGGGTTGGATGGTACTCCCAGTGCCCGTTATCGCCTGATTGGCGTGAGATTAGCCCGGCTTCTTCTAGCGTTCGCAGGCGCCTGGAGAGGAGGGTCGGCGACATCTGGGGGATGCCGCGGCGAAGTTGGTTGAAGTGGTGGGACCCTAGCAACAGCTCTCGGAGCACGAGCGGGGTCCATCGCTCCGTGAGAATTTCCGCAGCTTTGGCTACGGGGCAAAATGATCCATAGCCTCTCATGCCGAGAACTTTAGCATTACGGGGGCCTCCAAGGTAGTCCAGTTTCTGGACTAATGTCCGGGCGCAAGCCCAGTATCGAGGCTCTCCTTCTGCGCGTGAGACGGGTAGGCACGGGGCCATGCCCAGGATTGGGCCTTTCCGCGACGGCATGCCGAAATCTACTCGCGCGCATAGCCGCCGCCGAAAAAGAGGTCAGCGACGGCTCGTTCTCGTTGTGAGCTACCTTAGCTTATACGTGCCGGTTTGATGATTGCAGTCCTGAAACGTCCCGGCTTTCATGATCGGAAATGGACCCAAGGGGTGGACTGTGCCGGATACCATCATGCCCTCGTATTTGCCGGTGCCTGCGACAGTTTCTCGGGTGAGACTTCCATCACTCGCGAGCGAAAATTTTGACAAGCGTTTGTCGCCGTCTACATCCACGCTCTCGCATACGGCGCCCCCCGTGAACTTCCCGTCAAGCGAGGCATTCATCCCCACGCAGCGGAAGCTGTTCTTATCAAACATGCTACCGGGAGGATTGCTGAGGATGCTACCAGTCATTTCATAGCTAGACGCGGTGTTAGTCTTGGAGAAACTGATCGTGTTGTTAACGCCCGACCAGCACGCGGTGTAGTCGTAACTGCCCTCCTTTGGCAATTCGGACGCGAGGACGGAAGACGGAGAAGTAATGACGAGTAAAGCTAATGCATATTTTCGCATGGCATTCCCCTCCAAAAAACACTTCAAAAAATCTGCGCCGCTCAAGCGGGCTTCAAACTAGTAGCATAACAATTAGAGATTATCAGCGCAGCCAACCGCTATGGTGCGGCAAGAATGTTGACCAATATGCCGACATTGCTGACCTTCTTTGAATTTTGAAAACGCTACCCTTGATCGACGTTTGGGTGGACGTCGGAGGTGAGGGGCCGTCATGAAACCGCGAATGTCGATCAGTTGCCCGAATGCGATTGATGCAGGAGCGGCCGAGTCCATCTGCTCGCCGTGTTCGATGCTGCTCGCGGCATTTCGGCCTCGCCCGCTCGGCCCATGCCTCGACCTCGCGAGACCATCGCTTTCTTGCGGATAGCGCTCGGATGGGGCGCTGCGGCGACACGAGCCAGATCGGCGCGCAACTCTCGCCGCTGCGCACGCTCCTGATCCAGTTCTCGGCATTGCTAACGAGAACTCCGAACATTCAAACGATTGCTGCGTACCTCGCTCAACTCGGTGCGCCGTTTTAATCTATGCCACTGGCGACATATTACCGATTGGTGGTATAACGGGCGCGTTGAGGGCTCACGTTCGCGGCGCTGGTGGCCCCTCCTTCTTGACATCAAGTGCAAGCGGGCTCGGGCACCAAGCAATCCCTGCTTGTGAGCCGATCTCTAAAGCTGCTTGAGGTGGCTGCCCCAATGCATCTTCGCATTAAAGATTGGCGTATTAGGTCTGGATGGCTGCTACATAGTTAGTCGCTGCCACGCTAATGATCCGCTACAGGTGGCGAATTCGTTACACGTGCCCATTTCCGTTCGAACTGGATTGTGCCTGCGTCCATCGGTCGTGAGGGCTCAAATCATGACGAATCACTTTTCAAAGCGCATCGTGACCGATGTGCTCATAGTCCTAGTATCCGTAGCGACGATCACGATTGCCGCAACAGCGTTGAGCGAGCCCATTCGGACCAGCATCGCGGCTTCTATCCCAACCCCGTTCGATCTTGCGATTGGATGGACACTAGCGGCCGCTGAGCCGAGCAAACCGAACGCTCCCCACGCGGCGCCGACATGCCGACTTCGTTCCGCTCCTTTGCAATGGAACGTAGATTGGCTTTTCGGGCCGCCGGTCGATCGCGGTTGATTAGCCAGTAGCCGGGTG
>NZ_JBXEJO010000136.1:0-9123 GCF_056837965.1 Bradyrhizobium ferriligni | reverse complement strand
TCGGTTGAACGCTCTTGCGATCGCCAGGACCGATCAGTCCCGCAACATACAGAGGACACATCCGCTGTCGGGTCTTATGACCCAGCCGGTCCAAGAACGGCATCAGCCAGCGTTCGAGTTCGTCTTCGCATCCCCGCATGGTCAGCCCTCCAAGAGCCGACCATCCATGAATCATTGAAAAATCGATTCGGGAATCCTATAAAACGCGACAAAATCAACAATCTGCCAAAGTAGTGCTAGCTAGTTGGGACTGCAATCCCAGTGATGCTCCCGAAATTTTCGATCTGCACTTTGGGCAACAAAAACGCCGCCGAAGGCGGCCGGTGGAATGGGGATATTGATTCGCGGGCTGGTTGATCTCGGAGGTTGCAGTGGTAGTCCCGCTCGCCAGCGGCGTACGAAACCTGTCGTGATCGGAACGCTCGTAGCGACGATCATCGCTCTGACTGTGGCCGAACATTTCGACGCTAGCATTGCTGATATGTCCGGCAGCCCGTAGGAATACTCGCCTGTCGAGCTCACGCTGCACTCTCCGATCACGCGCGTTGCCGAGTTCATCACAGAATCTGGTTTGCGAGGCTCTGCAACGCAAGGACCAGGTCGCAGTTCATCGAGCGACATGCGACCATGATCGAGGTGTTTTCCGTCGGCGCTATCCTATTGTAGGGTGCGCTTAGCAACACGATCGCCTTGGCGATGATCTCTGGCGACCACACGGTGGTCGGTATCTGGCTGCAGAACTCCGCCGGATTATTTCTGTTCGGGACGCTGATGCTCGTGGTCGCCCATCAGGCAGGTTTCATCAGCCCGATCCCGCGAACGCGGCTTCTCATTGTCTTAGGCGAGAGCAGCTTCTGCCTCTACATGGTCCACGTCATCATCATTCAGTACATGAACCTGAACTACGTGCTGGCGAATCATGCGTGGTGGGTGCGCTCCGCTGTCGCGACGTCGGCCGCCTATATCGGCTCTTTCCTGATCTGGCGCACCGTCGAGGTGCCGATGCGCCGCCTGATCCTGCGGATTGGCGGCGTACGCCGTCGCGACGACCGCAATCGCCAGGTCGAGCCATCGTTGAACACCGGCAATACAAGCGCCCCGCGACCTCCGGTAACAGTCGTCCGATAAGTCGTGCAGGTCGCATCGCCACAAGCGGACGTCAGCCCATCCGCGATCGGCTCATTCTCGTTGTGCGCGCGCAGCGCCAAGCCATTGTCCTTTCGGAAGTCCGCTATTGTCTTGTGATAGGGAGCAAGCCGAGCCAGCAGCCTCATCACCTCGATGTTGCGTCGGTTCAGATAGCCGTAGATGTAAAAGCTTCAGGAGAACCGAGAGATGATACGACAGCCGGCCAGTCGCCGCCGGCGTAGCTCCACCGAAGCATATCTCGGCCAGTTCAGCGCATCGACAAACTCGTCGATCGACAGGATTGTTCTCGTCAATGAAATCATCGAGGCATTCAGGCAGCAGTATCCGTTGCCCATGATCCGCCCCCTCAACGAAGCGCCTCATCGATTCCCCTTCAGAATCGGGAGAATCATAACAGCGGCATTATGTTTTCACACAGCCAGGGCCAGAAGCGGAAGTCGCGCTCTCCCGGGCCAGTTTCCGTTCGACTCCTATTTCGGCGGTACTTTGATCAAGTCGGCAGTGTAAGATACCACAGCATCATTGCCGGTGTTTTTGAGCCAATGCACTATATTCACGCCTTCAGCCGTGGTGTCGCCGGGATGGATGTATTCGAACTGCCATCTTCGTTTGTGACGTTATCGGTCTCTTGATAGAAATAGACGACCGCCGGTCGGTCCTTGTGGTTGTGCAGTCAGATGTAGCAGCACGTCGGCGAGAGTTATCCCCTCGAACGCTTGGTCGACACGTGCTCACTCGATAATCTCGTCGGCGAGCAGAAGAAGGGCGGAGGGCACCTCCAGCCCTTGCGCATTGGCCGTCTTGAGATTGATCACCAATCTGTACTTGATCGGTTGCTGAATTGGCAATTCGGCTGGCCTCGCACCTTTCAATATCCTACCTGCGTAAACGCCAGCTAACCGATGCGCATCCGCGATATCCGGATCGTAGCTCATCAAACCGCCTGCCACCGCGAAATCCCGAAACTGAAAGATCGCAGGGATGGCGACATCCGCAACCATTGCAACGAGCTTGTCTCGATGCACGTCGAAAACCGGATCACTCCCGACAAGCAGGGCATCTGACTTGATCTGCTTAAGCGCCAGGAACGCGCGTTCGATTCCAGCCGAATCGCTGGCCTCCAATAGGTGCAGGCTGGCCCCCAAGGTTGCGGCTGCAGCAGACATATCGGATGCCTGCGCGCGTCCCTCGTAGGTTTCGGGATTGATCAGCGCGGCGAAATCGCTTGCGTTTGGAACAAACTCGCGCAGTAGCTCGAGCCGTTTTGGTCCCAGCACGGCGGAAAAAATGGTCATGCCTGTTGCGTTGCCGCCCGGACGCGACAGTTTTGTGGCCAACCCTAGCTTTACAGGATCGGCCCCGATCACGAATACGATCGGTATTGTGTTCGAGGCTGCCTTCGCCGCAAGGGCCGAATTGGCGCCGCCGACGGCTGCGATGATTCTTACCCCGGAGCGCACAAGGTCATTGGCGATCTCGGGAAGGCGATCCAGTGAGCCATCCGCAAAGCGATATTCGATGCTGACGTTCTTGCCTGCCTCGAAGCCCACTTCCCGCAAGCCTTTGTCGAACGCCGCGACGACTCTTGTGGAATCCTTGGCAGAGCGCGTGCTCATAAACCCAATGATAGGCGCGACGGGCTGAGAGAACGCGGGGGGTGTCAGCAGAACCGAGACGCCCAGTTGCGCGATAAATTGCCGCCGCTGCATCGTGCCCCCTGCAAAATTCTTGCTCCGTGGTAATATACCACTTTTTCCCGATACCGTCTTTGAGCGCCTTGCGTTCGCTTGAGACCGACGGCCGATGGCATTTTTCGAGCGTAGCAGCTTCGCAACAAAACGAGCTGGGCCGCGTCGCTCGTCGGGCGGGTAAGGACGCTTGGTGATAGTGGCGAGGTGAAATTCGGTGGATGCGGGTTCACCCCTGTCGCCCGGTTGGTGGCCTTCTGGCGGCGCTCGACGGCGTTCGTTGTTCGTGAAGTATTTCGTGACGCTGTTTATCGCCGTGATTGTGCCCTTGTTGCTCGGCGCAGCCAGCGAGACTTGGTTCGGATATCAAGGCCAGCGCAGGGCCCTCAACGATCTATTGCAGTCGGAATCTCGCTCGGCTGCGGGTCGTATCCAAGCCTTTATTGACGGTATTCGCGACCAGCTCGGCTGGACCGTGCAATTTCCCTGGGTCGCTGGCGAAAACGAGCGGCATCGTATCGACGCCCTGCGGCTATTGCGGCAAGTACCCGCAATAGCCTCGCTGACCTTGGTCGACGAAACGGACAGGGAGCGCATTTTCGTCTCCCGCCAGGATGTGAATCGGGTAGGCCGCGGCACCAACCTAATGGCTGAGCCGGCGGTGAAAGGCGCTCACGCCAGCAAAGTCTGGTTCGGTCCGGTGCGATATGAAGGAGAATCGGAGCCGTATATGACCATTGCCGTGGCGGGCAATCGCACCTCCGCAGGTATAGTCATCGCCGACATCAATTTGAAGTTGATCAAGGATGTAATTTCGACAATCAAGATCGGGGAAACCGGATATGCCTTCGTGATCGACGACTCCGGTCGGTTGATTGCGCACCCAGATCTCAGCCAGGTGCTCCGTGGCGACGCCGCCTCAGAGGGTTTCGGATCTCTAATGAAGGCTGTTTCCGCCGCTAGCGGCGCAGCCGTGGTCACCAGCGACGTGGATGGCAAGGCAATTATCGCGGCGTCGGCCGGCAGGACAAGTGCGAACTGGACCGTAATTGCGCAACAGCCCATCGCAGAAGCCTTCGCTCCAATACGCGCTGCGCTGTGGCGATCGCTGGCGTTGATCGCAATCGGTGCACTTTCCGCGCTATCACTCGCTTGGTGGTTGGCGCATCGGATGTCCGGGCCGATCCGCCAGCTCGAGGACGGCGTGCAACGGATCGGCGCCGGTCAATTTGATCACCGCATCGAGATGTTCACTGGGGACGAGTTGGAACAACTCGCCGACCGGTTCAACGACATGGCGGGCGAACTTGCGGCCTCGCAAGAGAAATCTGAACGCATCAACCGATTGAAGCGGTTTTTGGCTCCCCAGGTGGCACAGCTTGTCGAGGATTCGGGACGTCAGGGACTGCTTCTTGGACAGCGACGGGAGGTGGTTGCTATCTTTGGCGATCTGAGAGGTTTCACGGCGTTTTCGGCCCACGCGGAGCCCGAGGTCATAATGGGAGTACTGAGCGAATATTATGAAGCCGTGGGAAGGGTCATTTCCCGCCATCAGGCGACGCTCACCGGCTTTGCCGGCGATGGGTTGATGGTCCTAGTCAATGCACCACTCGAATGCGACGAACCTGCCCAGCGGGGTGTCCGTTTGGCCATTGATATGCAGGCTGCGGTTCAATCGCTGATCATTGATTGGCGCGCCGCCGGCCATACAATCGGATTCGGCGTCGGCCTTGCGATGGGGCCGGCGACGGTTGGAACCGTTGGGTACGAAGGACGGATCGATTACACGGCAAACGGCAGCGTTATCAACCTGGCGTCCCGGCTTTGCAGTGTAGCTCTAGATGGCCAAATTCTGCTGGATTCCGCCATCGCGGGGAGTGTCGAGGGAGTCATAGCAGTCCGCAGCGTCGGCCAGCGGTCAATAAAAGGCTACGATACTCCGATGCACGTTTTTACCCCTATCGAGCCTGCCGCAAGCTAATTGCATGTTCCTGGATGATGGTTTTATCCGCTTGTCCATTCCGGTGCCCATAGCTGCGAGAGAAGCGATATCGCCAATGATGTATGGGCTGAACACGCTTCGGAATGTCGATTTGCGGTTTCCACCAACGGCTCACCGACCCTCTGTCAACGTGGGTTTAATTGCCTCGAAGTGAGGCGCCTGGAATGCGAAACGCATCAGACGGTTGCGCTCGATATCGTAAGGCGGCCGAAGTGGACGCCGATCCACGAGCTGGAGCGGTATATGCGCTGCAAGCAGTGCTCGCGGGCCAGTGGCTTTCCCTTCAAGCGCAGTCATCTGGTGGCATCGCGGACGATCTCTGCGATACACTCGCCATCAATATGGTGGCGGGAGAGCGATGACTTAGTTCGGTCCGAAAATCATATAGAGCAACATCGTACCCACAACGGCTGTCCAGCCGATCGAAATGGCAACGGCCCACACCTGCATTGACATCGGACGGTCCCTCAAAAACCAACAAGCAAACCGAAGAGGCCGCTGGCGCTGGACAGCGGCCTCTTGGACCCTATCTCAAATGAACGTCTTGGAAATAGAATCGCCACCGAAGGTCCGTCCTCAATAGACAACGAACCTGCAACGCCGTGAAGACCAACACGTCCGATGCTCAACCGGAACTATTACTACGTTGCAGGGACGATACACAGAGTGCGCAGCTGGAAAGTCCTTTTCGGGCTAAACCGGATCTTGTCTCTACTTTCGGATTACCCATTCTTATTTGTCCCGACGTCATGAACTTTTGGCGCGCCTTGCACATACTGACGTCTGTCAGGATTTTGCATTCCCTCCTGCGGCTAGAGCCAGCGCCAACCGCAAGCATTTCAAGCGGTCGGCGTTGTGCTGTGGGCTTGCGATTTCGCAACCAGGACGGCCATCGGCGCATCTGGGGGCTAGGCGGCGGGACGCCGAAGCCGCCCCGATTGCGAGCGCTCCCCAAGGCGCCGATGTTCATTGTAGCGAAGAACGATCGACATCGAAGATGCCATCGCACTGATGTGAGCACAGAAAGCCCCAGCCGGAGTGCTGGGGCGGCCCGTGGCGCTGGTTCCGAGCAACCTATGTTACGTCGATGCGTTATTTTGTCATCACCGGCCAAGGCTCTGCCGTAGATATCGGTGGCTGAGAGGCGAGCGCGCTCCCGCCTGCAATGCCAGGGAGCACGGCTGGTCCAGCCTGTTCATCCGATTTGTCCCGCCGCTAATTCGGTCCACTGCTGGCCCGAATTCAGACGGCCACGTTTCTTCATTCCTCCTCACGCTGGCGGCACCTTGGCAAGGCCGGATCCTTGTTTTCCTGTGCATTCCGCGACCATGAACCTGGCAAGAGAATCTTCGGGGAATTCCTTCAGGAGGTCACGATAGGCGTGCTCTGCGGCCGGTAAATCTCCGGCCTCGAACTCTTGCGAGGCTTGCCGGGTCATCGCGCTCAACTGCTCATCGCCGATGGCGAATCCTTACCTCCGGATCGTCACTCATGCGAAGGGCGAGCAATTCATAGATCATGAACATTGTCTTGCGGCCTTTGACCTGAACTCGCTTGATCGACCGCGCGAGTATTTCGTTCTTCGTCTGGTCGTAAACGCTGTCGCTGATGCAGATCGTGGTGCCAAACAGCTTGTTGATGCCTTCAAGGCGACCGGCAACGTTCACGCCGTCCCCCAAGGCCGTGCAGCTCAGCGGTTCGAAGAACCGACATTGCCAACAAGGACCTTGGCGCAATTGAGCCCGATCCTCAGGTGAATTGACGGCCGTCCTTCCGCCTCCCAGACATCGTTGACGCATTCCATGCGGCGCGCCGCCCGCAATGCGGCAGTGCAGGCGCGTAGGACGTGGTCAGGGCGTTCAGCCGGTGCATTCCAGAACGCCATAACGCCATCGCCGATGAACTTGTCGACGGTGCCGCCTTCCTCCGCGATCGCAGACGAGACTTCCTCTAGATAGGTCGAGATCTGGATCAAGAGATCATCGGGCGCGAGCGTCTCTGAGTGGGTAGAGAAATTCTTCAGATCGGAAAAGAACACGGTGAGGAATCGCGGCTCGACGCCGAGGGTCAGCGGGATGCCGGACTTGATCAGTTGGCGGACCACATCGAGCGGGACGAACGAGGAAAAGGATTTTAGCGAGGTTCGCAGCAGCGAAGCCGCCGATTCCAGCTTCGCGATCTCGTGGATGTTCGATGGTGGACGCGCGGGCGTATCAAAGTTGAGGCTTTCGATGGACTGCAATTGCCGGGACACGTTTTCGACCAGGCGCGATAGCCGACTGGAAGCGAAGTAAATGAAGAACAACTCGACTGTGGTGAGCGCAATGATCACGGCCATCATCAATCGATTGGTCCTCTTCAACGTCCCCACGAAATCGTCGATCGGCGTCAACGTGATCACCTGCCAGGCTTGACCGAAGTCGCCTGGAAAATTGGCGAACGCTGCTATCAAATCTTCTCCGTTGATCGGCGATCGGAAGACAAATCTGTCGGCGCCCGTGCGAGCATGCTCGCGAGGAGCCTCGCGCACCACGGGATCGTCGATGTCAGCCAGGGGTCGCGATCTTGAGCACTCCGTTCTCAATACGAACGCCTTTTTGTTTGTCCGGAAAGGCAATGATCTTCCCGTTGTTGCGGTCTGCGACGAATGTGATGCTCCCTGCGCTGGCGCGATGCCTGTCGAGAAAGCGTGACAGGACGTCCATGGTTATGTTGGCCGATGCGCAACCAATAAATTCAACGCCGCGGAAGATCGGAATGCGCAACGAGATGATGGGAAAGCCGGTATCGGGATTGATAGAAGGTTCAGTCACGGCAAGCGTGCGCGTCGTCTTGGCGGACTGATAACCGGGCAAAGTGCGAATGTCGATCTCGGTGGCAACATCATATTTGCCGACCTGATTGGGCCAAATGTCGAAAAATGTCCGATGGCGCACGCGGAGCAGGGAATTAGTGATTGCATCGACGTAGCTGGAGTGCCAATTCGCGATCGCGGGAATCCGGGGATCGGCGCGGCGGCGGTTCTCGTCGATACGGGTGACGACCCGATGATAACCATCCTCGAAACTGATGTAGGCGGCGTCGATATGGGCGGCCGAGGTCAGCGCGCGATACATCAGATCGCGGCTTTGCTCGATACGGAAATAGCCGGGATCGCTAGCGGCCACTTCGGCGAGAAAGCGCAGCGGGCTTTCGGTGTCTCGATCAGATCCTGGGTGCGTTCAACCCGGCCTGGCTGGTCTGCGCGACTGCGTCGTTCAGGATCGGCACGATGCCGGCCGAATTCTTGTTGTAATTGTAGATCAGGATGAAAATGAGGACAGGAATGCTGAGGCCGATGAAGAGCAGCGACATGATCAGGCTCAGTCTTGGCCGCCCCATCGTGGCAAACGGCGGAAGCGCGCCCAACCGTGCGATTACGACGCGCAAGCTGCGGCGATTTCGATACGCGACCAGAGCCGCAATCGCCAATCCGACCGGCACGAGCACAAGAGAAATCAGCCAACGCTGCAGGCTGTCGTCATTTCCATCCCAGATCAGTGCCGCGGGTAACGTATCGTCGGTCGGCAGCCCAAGTTGCCGATAGACCGCGGCGATGCCTCGCCAGCGTGCGGGATCCTGTTCGCCGATCCGGTCGATGTCCCGCCCGACCAGCGTCGCCGTCTGCTTCGCCTCAAACAGTAGGGCCTCCCGGCTCTTTTTCGCCGAGTACTTCCGCAGGATCAGATCGACCGTCGCTTCTTTATGAGCGAGAGCATAGGCCCAGCCTTTCACGCTCGCCGCCCTGAATGATGCGACTCGGTCGGGACGGGCTTTCACTTCCGCTTCGGAGGCGCACAAATTGTCGCCGTAAAAATCGATGCCGGATGCTGCGGGCGCGAAGGTGCGGTAAGCCGCGCCCAGCCGTTCAAGGACGAACGGCTCGTTGGTGCTGTAGGCGACCATCGCGTCGGCCCGGCCGGCCAAGAGTTCGCGCGGGTTTCCCTCGTGCGGGACGCGCAGCATCGACTGGTAGTCGATCCCTTCGTGCTTGAGCATTGCGGCGATCTCGTCGCTTCCCGGCGTGTCCATGAGCGTACGGCCGCGCAGATCTGCCACGATGCTGATATCTGCCCGACGCGCGACCAGGATGACGGCCGCCGAACGCTGGAATATGGCGGCCAGCACGACCAGCCGGCATAGTCCTAGTATCCGTAGCGACGATCACGATTGCCGCAACAGCGTTGAGCGAGCCCATTCGGACCAGCATCGCGGCTTCTATCCCAACCCCGTTCGATCTTGCGA